>JAVXVR010000244.1:0-16193 GCA_032230165.1 Acidobacteriota bacterium
AGGCGCGCGACTTCCGGCAAAGATGAGTAAACGCGCACGCCCCGGTTGACGCCTAAATGATGAAGGAGAGACCCGAACCCCCAGCCCGCGATACCACGCCAAAGAAATTGGTCGCGCACTCGCTCACCCTCGGCGTGGACGGGGGCGGCACGAAGACACAAGCGGTCATCGCGGACGAGAAGGGTCGCGTCGTCGGCGAAGGTCTCGCCGGCGCATCGAACCCTTTGCGCGTCGGCGTCAGCCAAGCCGCCGCCGCCGTGCGCGAGGCTTTCCACCGCGCGCTCGACGATGCGGGCGCGCGCCGCTCCGATGTCGCCGCCGCACAGATCGGGCTTGCGGGCGTGCGGCGCGAAGATTTGCGCGAGTGTATGCGCGACGAGCTGGCGTCGCTCGGCGTCGGCTCGGTCGAGGTCGTGACCGACGCGGACATCGCGCTCTATGGTGCGACGAACGGCGAGCCGGGGCTCGTCTTGATCGCGGGCACAGGCTCGATCTGCTGCGGCAAGAGCGCGCGCGGTCGGCACGCCTGCGCGGGCGGCTGGGGACCCGTGGTTGGCGACGAGGGCAGCGGCTCCTGGATCGCACGCCGCGCGCTGCAAGCCGTCGCGCGCGCGACGGACGGGCGCGGGCGGGAGACCACGCTTGTCGCATCCTGTCTCGATTATTTCAAAGTCGCCGCGCCGGAAGACCTCTCGACGGCGATCTACTCGCCTTCAATGACAAACGAGCGCATCGCGGGCTTCGCGAAGTTCGTTATCGAGTCGGCGAAGCGCGATGACGATGCCGCGGCACGCGAGATCATTCGCGACGCGGGGCGCGAACTCGCCTTCGCGGCGCGCGCCGTCATCCAAAAGCTGCGCATGGAGCGCGACGAGTTTCAGGTTGGATACGTCGGCGGCGTCTTCAAGGCGGGCGCGCTCGTGCTCAACCCTCTGCGTGAGGAGATCGCCCGCGTCGCCCCGCGCGCCCGCGTCGCTCCGCCGCAACTCCCGCCCGCGCTCGCCGCCGCACGCATGGCGCGCGCACAACTACCAAGTTTGGCTCTCGCCGGATGAGTAAATACCGTCAACCATGACGAGTGACAAGTGACAAGCAAGACTGATCGATTTATCTTGTTTATCACTTGTCACTCGTCACTTGTTACTCGAACAGTATGTGTGCAGACGAACGCGAAACGATCCCTGTGACGGAAGCGGAGAACCCGCGTACCGCGAACTTGAGCGAGTTGCCGGTCGCGGAGATCGTGCGCCTGATGAATGAAGAGGACACGCGCGTGGCAGAGGCGGTCTCTCGCGTGCTCAATGAAGTGACGCGCGCGGTCGAGGGAATCGTCGAGCGGCTCGGCGCGGGCGGTCGTCTGTTCTACGTCGGCACGGGAACGTCGGGTCGTCTCGGAGTCCTGGACGCGGCGGAGTGTCCGCCGACCTTCGGCGTATCGCCTGAGATGGTGCAGGGCATCATCGCAGGCGGCTACGACGCGCTTCACCGCGCGACCGAGGCATCGGAAGACGACCGCGAGGCTGGCGCGCGCGATCTCGTTGAGCGGGGTGTGACGGGCGCAGACGCAGTCGTCGGCATCGCGGCGTCGGGGCGCACGCCGTACACCATTGGCGCGGTCGAGCACGCACGCACGCTCGGCGCGTTCACGGCTTGCGTCACGTGCGCGCCCGCGTCGCCTATTACGCGCGCGGCGGAAGTGGCAATCGTGCCCGTCGTCGGGGCAGAAGTTCTCGCGGGCTCGACGCGGCTCAAGGCGGGCACGGCGCAAAAGATGGTTTTGAACATGCTCTCGACCGCAACGATGATCCGGCTCGGCTACGTCCGTGGTAATCGCATGACGAATCTGCTGCCGCGCAACGAGAAGCTGCGCGCGCGCTCCGCACGCATCTTCGCCGCCGAGACAGGGACGGACGAGACGGCGGCGCGCGCCGCGCTCGAAGGGGCGGGAGGCGATCTGCGTATCGCGCTCGTGATGCACCGTACACGCCGCACGCGCGAAGATGCGGCGCGCGCGCTCTCGCAATCACAGGGAGTCGTCGAGCGCGCCGTCGAATCGCTTACGTCGCGCGGCGACGTATGAGCGGATCGCGGCATGTGAAAAATCTAGAACCCTCTACTCGTTGATCAGTCGAACGTCGTGACGCAAAGGACAAACAGTTGGAGTGGAAGCGCAGGGTCATTGCACCCTGCGCTGCGTGGCTTGCGCGCCGTGCTCTTCGACGCGGGCGGGACGTTGACTCATCCCGACTGGCAGAGACTTTCCCAACTCGCGCACACAGAGACGGGAGGTCGGTTTGCGTCAGCCGATCTCGAACGCGCCTTCAAAGACGGGCTGCGCGAGGTTGACGCTTGCCTGAAGCGAGGCGAGCCCGCGCCCTTCGATACGACGCGACGCCACTGGACTTTCCGGCGCATGTACGGCGCGCTCGGCGTGGATGAGGCGGCGTGCGAGCGACTCTGCGCGAGGCTCGACGAGTCGCACGCGGAGCGTCATCTGTGGTGCTGCGTTGACCCGGAAGCGACGCGCGTGCTCGCCGCTTTGAAGGGGGCGGGCTTGCGCACGGCTGTCATCTCGAACACGGAAGACGGTCGGCTCGCGGAGTTGATCGCGCTCATCGAGCTTGGCGAGCACTTCGAGTTTTTGATCGACTCGTTCGTCGTCGGCGCGCGCAAGCCCGATGCGGCGATCTTCCATCTCGCGCTTGCGAAGTTAGGTGTAGAGCCGCGCGAAGCCGTCTTCGTCGGCGATTCATACGCGCACGATGCGCTTGCAGCGATAGGCGCGGGGATGCGCGCAGTGCTGCTCGATCCGCTTGACGTTCATCCCGAAGCAGTCTGTTCGCGCATCAACGCGCTCGGCGAACTCATCGGCGAGACGACCGTGTGACCCGCCCCGGCGCGCTGGTGTATGATTGCGCGCAAGAAAATTCGTTGAGCTGCGCCTTTAACGTACTTTAATGACCGTCCGCTCGTCCGCTCTAACGTTCTGAAGCTCGTCGAAACTCGCTTTGCGCTCGCGCGCTGTTCAGCGCACGCGAACGCCACGGTGAAATCCGAATGCGCGTTCTTGATCTCGTCATCATCTTCGGCTACCTCATCGGCATCACGCTCTTCGGCGTCCTCTTTTCCGGCAAGCAGAAGACGACCAAAGACTATTTCCTCGGCGACCGAAGCGTCCCCTGGTGGGCTATCGCCGCCTCCATCGTCGCGACCGAGACTTCGACGATCACTTTCATCTCCGTGCCCGGCGTGGCATTCGCGCGCGGCGGCAACTTCCAGTTCCTCCAACTCGTCTTCGGCTACATGCTCGGTCGTATAGTCATCTCGCTGCTCTTCATCCCGTCTTACTTTCGCGGTGAACTGCTAACCGTCTATCAGCTACTCGAACGACGCTTCGGCGTGCGCATCAAGATGCTCGCCGCCGCGCTCTTCGTCGTGATGCGCAACATCGCCGACGGCGTGCGTTTGCTCCTGACGGCTATCGTGCTCGCCGCCGTCTATACGGCGTTCCAACCGCAGGCGAACGTGACGACGATCATCATCTGGTCAATCGTCCTGCTCGGCGCGGTGATGATCGTCTTCACCTACTTCGGCGGGATGGAGGCAGTCATCTGGGTCGAGGTCATACAGCTCGGCATCTATCTGGCGGGCGCGCTCGCCGCCGCACTCGTGCTCATCGCGGGTATCAAGGGTGGCTTCGGTGAGGCGGTCGCGCTCGGAAAAAGTTACGGCAAGTTTAACCTGATCGATCTCGGCTTCCGCTGGACTGACTATACGATCAGCTCGCCGACGAGCTTCTGGTCGAGCCTGCCGCTGAGCCATTGGAGCTACAAGTTTTTCCTTCCCGTCGATCTCAAAAAGACTTACACGCTCTGGGCGGGACTTCTCGGCGGCTGCTTCCTGACGATGAGTACGCACGGGACGGATCAATATCTCGTGCAACGCTACCTCTGCACGGATCGCCCGCGTCGCGCGGCGCAGGCTCTGCTCTCAAGCGGCGCGGTCGTCTTCGCGCAGTTCGTCGGCTTCCTCTTCATCGGCGTGCTGCTCTTCGCCTTCTACCAGCCGCACACAGACCCGGCTTACGCGACGCTCACGGCGGGCGCGGCGACTCTGCCCATCGAGGGCGCGTTCCAGTCCGTCCCAAGCGACAGCATCTTCCCGCATTTCATCACGCGCCACATGCCTTCTGGACTGTCGGGCTTGGTCGTCGCCGCCATCTTCGCCGCCGCACTCTCTTCCTCGCTCAACTCGATTGCCGCGACCGCCGTCAACGATCTCTACAAACCCTTCGCGCCGAAACGCGACGACAGACACTACCTGCGCGTCTCGCACTGGCTGACGCTCGCGTGGGGGATCGTGCAGATCGGCGTCGCGCTGCTGTTTATGAGCCAGAACCGCTCGGCGCTCGATCAGGCATTGTCGGTCGCGTCGCTCGTCAATGGTCCCGTGCTCGGCGTCTTTCTCGTCGGCACGTTCCTGCGTCGTGCGGGCGAGCCGCCCGCGCTCGTCGGGATGCTCACGAGCATGGTCGTCATGCTCTACATACGCTTCATGACGCCGCTCGCGTGGACTTGGTACGTGCTCGTCGGGAGCGCCATCACGTTCCTCGTCGCGTTCGCCGTCACACCGCTCTTCCGCCGCGCGCCTGCGAGCAAGCGGGACGAACTCGCGCCTGCGGGAGCAGACTGAATCCGAGCCGCGCGCGACTCGTGCCGCTTCGCGTGCCTTTGCTGTCGTGAAACTGTTAGCCTTGACGAAATGAAGGAACCTCGTTTGAACCAGACACGGCGCAGCGCAGCGTTGCTCATCGCGCTGGCGTGCTTCTCGCTTTCGACGCCGACCGCGCCGCGCGCGCAAGCTCAGCCGCGCACGCCTCCCGCCGCGCCTTGCTCGTCCGCGCGTACCAATAAAGACGCAAATGCGCCGCGCCCCTACTCGCGCACGCCTTCGCGCGACGCGCTGCGTTGGGCTGACAAAGAATTGAAGGGCATGACGCTCGACGAGAAGATCGGGCAACTCATCTCGGTCGGCATCAACGCGACCTATCTCGCGCAGGACAGCGCGGACTTCAAAGAGCTGCGTCGCCAAGTCGAACAGAACCACATCGGCGGCATCATTCTCTTCAAAGGTCCCGTCTATGAGTCCGTCCACATCGTAAACCGAATGCAGGGGTTCGCGCGCGTGCCCTTGCTCGTCTCGGCAGACCTCGAAGCGGGCGCGGGGATGCGCTTCGATAGCACAATTAACTTTCCGTGGAACATGGCGGTCGGCGCGACCGGTAACCCTGAGTACGCGCGGCGGCAAGGAGAGATCACGTCGCGTGAGGCGCGCGCGCTCGGCGTCGAGCAAATCTTCGCGCCCGTCGTTGACGTGAACAACAACGCGCAGAACCCTGTCATCAACGTGCGCTCCTACGGCGAAGACCCGCAGGAGGTGGCGCGCATGGCTGCGGCATTCATCGAGGGCGCGCAGTGCGGCGGCGTCATCGCGACCGCCAAACATTTCCCCGGTCACGGCGACACGGCGACCGACTCGCATCGTGGTCTGCCCGTCATCAACCTGCCGCGGGCGCGCCTCGACGCGGTTGAGCTAGTGCCATTCCGCGCGGCGATAGCGGCGGGCGTCGGCTCCGTCATGTCGGCGCACATCGGACTCCCGCAGATCGATCCGACAACTGTGAGTCCACTACCACGCGCGAACACGAACCGACCGACTTACGCCGACAGCGAAGTGCTAACGGAGAACGCGACCTTGCCCGGCACGCTCTCGCCGCAAGTCCTGACCGGCATCCTGCGCCGCGACCTCGGCTTCGACGGCATCGTCACGACCGACGCGCTCGACATGAGTGGGCTGACGATCTACTTCACGCCCGGCGAGTCTGCCGTGCGCGCACTGCTCGCCGGCACGGACATGCTCTTGAAGCCCGCCGACGCTGACGCGACCCTGCGCGGCGTGCGCGAAGCCGTGCAGACGGGGCGTCTGACGGAAAAGAGGATTGAAGAGTCTGCGCGACGCATCCTTGCGGCGAAGTACGATCTCGGTCTCGTCAAACAACGTATCACGCCGCTTGAGAGCATAGACACCGAAGTCTCGACCGCCGACGCAGAACGTCTCGCGCAGGAGATCGCCGATCACGCCGTCACGATTGTGCGCGACGACGCGCACCTGTTGCCCGCAACGAGTCTGCCCACGAACGCGCGCATCTTCGTGCTCGCCGTGACGAACGGCGAGGATCGGCTGTGGATCGCGCAAACCTTCATGTCCACGCTCGCGCGTGGCGGGCGCAAGGTTGAAGGCGTCGTGCTCGACGAGCGTTCGTCGGACAAGGAAGTTGATAAAGCCTTGGAACGCGCGAAGGGTGCTGACCTTGTGGTCGCCGCGCTTTATGGTCGCGTGCGGACGGGTCAGTCGAACAGTGGCGCGCTGCCTGAGCCGGGCAAGCGCGCGCTCGACAAGTTGATCGAGCGCACAGCGCCGCTCGTCGGCATCAGCTTCGGCAATCCGTACCTGTTGGAGAGTTTCCCCGACCTGAAAACTTACGTCGTTGCCTACGGCGACATGCCGAGCCTGCAACGCGCCGCCGCACGCGCCCTCTCCGGCGAGATCGACGTGACCGGGCGACTCCCCATCTCGCTCCCCAAACTCTACGCGCGCGGCACAGGCATCCAGCTCAAAGCGCAGTCGAGGGAAACGTCGAATGAAAAGAAGGGAATGAAATTGATCATTACAATCGGCGCGCAGCAGTTAGAGCCGACCAGATATCACGAATACTCGCGTTTTACGATTAAGATGCCAAAAACTAATCCTGCTATCGGAGAAATTCTGGAAGAGGTAAAGAAAAACTTAACTGACCCTGACCTATGCAGACTTGAGTCGTATCTCTATCTCATGCACCCCACAACCCTGAAACCACTGGACAATTCAAAAACTGCGGCAAATTACAAACTAACAGATGGCTCAGTCCTACGTTTGATGGTAACTGTGCGTTAACCTTCCATGCTGACAACCTGTCTCCGAAACAGAATCTCGATGCGCCGCTCACTTCTTGCTATTACTTTACTGCTCTCGCTTATAGCTCAATCTCTCGCTGCAACTCTGCCGCCTGCCGCGCCCGCATCGGTCGGCATGTCCGCCGCGCGGCTCGCGGAGATGGACGCGGTCGTCGCGCAGTCAATCGCGCGCAAGGAGATGCCGGGGGCGGTCGTGTTAGTCGGGCGGCGCGGGCGCGTCGTGTGGCGCAAGGCTTACGGCGCGCGCGCGGTCGAGCCCACACGCGAGCAGATGACGGCGGACACGATCTTTGATCTCGCGAGTCTGACGAAAGTGATAGCGACGGCGACGAGCATCATGATCCTCGTCGAGCGCGGGCAGGTAAGGTTGAGCGATCCGCTTACACGCTACATCCCGGAGTTCAAGGATGAGGGACGCGAGCGCGTGACGATTGAGCATCTGCTCACGCACCGCGCTGGGTTCGCGCCCGACTTCGATCTCGCGCAGCAGTGGTCGGGCTACGACGAGGCGATCAGGCGACTCCCTGCGGAGAGGCTGCGCAGCGCGCCGGGCGCGCGTTTCGTCTATAGCGACCTCGGCTTCATCGCGCTCGGCGAGGTCGTGCGCAAAGCTTCGGGGATGCCGCTCGACGAGTTCGCGCGCAAAAATATCTACGAGCCTCTGGGGATGCGCGAGACGGGATTCAAACCGAATCCGAGTTTGCGACCGCGCATCGCGCCGACCGAGAAGCGTCGCGGGCAGGAGAGTTATCTCGGCAGCAGCGCCAGTTCGCTCTCGCAGAACGAAGGCGAGCGTTGGCTGCGCGGCGAGGTTCACGATCCGACCTCGTTCCGCATGGGCGGCGTCGCCGGTCACGCGGGACTCTTCTCGACCGCAGACGATCTCGCGATCTATTGCCAGATGATCTTGAATGGCGGCGAGTATGGCGGCGTGCGTATCTTAAGCCCGCTCGGCGTCGCTGCAATGACGCGACCGCGCGCCGTAGCGGAAGACGGCTCGGCGCGCGGGCTTGGTTGGGACGTAGCGTCGAGCTTCTCGTCGAACCGAGGCGATCTCTTCACCCCCGGCTCGTTCGGGCACACGGGGTTCACGGGCACGTCCGTCTGGATCGATCCGGCGACGCAGACGTTTGTCGTCTTCCTCTCGAACCGCGTCCACCCGGACGGCAAAGGCGACGTGACGCCCGTGCGCGCGCGCGTCGCATCAATCGTCGCCTCCGCGATCACGGACGCCGATGCGGACAAGACGCGCGCAGAGTCTTCGCGCTTCGCGTCAGAAGTTCTGCTCAGCCTCGCGCGCGTGACGACAACGAACGCCGCCGCGAACACTTCGGCGAGCGCGATGCTCCCGCCCACGGACGCGCAGGTGTTGACGGGCATTGACGTGCTTGAGCGCGACAATTTCAAACAGCTCGCGGGACTTCGCATCGGACTCGTGACGAACCACACGGGACGCGACCGCGCGGGGCGGCAGACGATAGACGTGCTTCGCGAAGCGGCGAATGTGAAGCTCGTCGCCTTGTTCGCGCCGGAGCACGGCATACGCGGCGCGGCGGACGAAAAAGTCTCGGACACGAAGGACGAGAAGACGGGCTTGCCGATCTATTCGCTCTATGGCGAGACGCGGCGACCCCGTACCGAACAGTTGAAAGACCTCGACGCCATCGTCTATGACATTCAAGATGTGGGCGCGCGCTTCTACACATACATCTCGACGCTCGGCTATGTAATGGAGGAAGCCGCGAAGGCGCGCGTGCCTGTCTTCGTGCTCGATAGACCGAACCCCATCGGCGGCGTGGAAGTTGAAGGCGCGGTCGCCGATGCCGATAAACTTTCGTTCACCGCTTACGACACGATCCCCGTGCGCCACGGCATGACGGTCGGCGAACTCGCGCGACTCTACAACGACGGGCGCAAGATCGCTTGCGACCTGCGCGTCGTCGAGATGGAGGGCTGGCGGCGCGCGATGTGGCTCGACGCGACGAACCTCACGTGGGTCAACCCTTCGCCGAACATGCGGAGTTTAACCGAGGCGATGCTCTATCCCGGCGTCGGACTACTTGAGACGACGAACGTCTCCGTCGGTCGCGGCACGGACACGCCTTTCGAGTTAATCGGCGCGCCGTGGCTCGACGGTCAACGGCTCGCGTCGTATCTGAACGAGCGGCGCGTGCCCGGAGCGCGCTTCGTGCCCGTGCGGTTTAAGCCGAATGCTTCGGTGTTCAAAGATGAAGAGTGCGGCGGCGTCAACATCGTCGTCACTGATCGCGCGCAGTTTCGCGCAGTGCAGGCGGGGCTTGAGATTGCCGTCGCGCTGAGGAAGCTCTATCCGACGGAGTGGAAGGTTGACGCTTACGTGCGGCTGCTCGCCAACGCCGACTCGCTCGAACGCTTAAAGCGCGGCGAGTCGCCCGAAGAGATCGCGCGCTCGTGGCAAACGAAGCTCGACGAGTTCAAGCGGGCGCGTGCACGCGCGCTGATCTATCATTGATGAGCAACTGTAGGGGCAGGGCTTGTCCCTGCCCGTAGCGAGCGAAAGCTCGCTCAAACGATGTGAGATCATTCAATGGTGAACGATGTCGATTCTCATTCGCGCTTCGCGCGGCGGGCAGGGACAAGCCTTGCCCCTACAAATTTATTCGGAGTTGAGTGATGAAAAAAAGCCTGAAGGCTCTGCCGCTCGTCTTGTCGCTGCTCTTACTTGCGCCCTCGACCGCGCTCGCGTGGGACGACGCGGGACACACGCTCGTCTCGGCGATAGCCTACGAGCGGCTGAACCCTGCGGCGAAGGCGAAGGTTGACGCGCTGACCAAGACTGTCCGCTTCTGCGGCAAAACTTACGACGGCACGAACTTCGGCACGTGGATGGACGACATCAAGTCGGACTCGACGCACGACGACCTGCGCGTGTGGCACTACATCGACATCCCTTTCTTCGATGGCGTGCCCGCCGATCCGAAGTTGCAGTTCGGTAATGAGAACGCCGTGGTGCGTGTCAACTGGGCGGTCGAGGCTTTGCGCAAAGGTCTCGGCTCGGACAAGAAGGACGCAGAGCTGCTCGGTTACATTTACCACCTCGTCGGCGACCTACATCAGCCCCTGCACGCGGTGACGCGCGTGACCGCCGCGCACAAGGACGGCGACGCGGGTGGCAACGCGTTCAAGCTCGTGGGTGTCGCCGAAGTGGACAACCTGCACGCGTACTGGGACGCCGCCGGTGGCGCGTTCAACTTCTGGCGACCGAACCGTCCGTTCGACAATTTTGAGCGCAGGCGCTTTGAGACCTACGTGCGGCAACTCGTCGCCGCGAACCCGGCGGACGCGATGCCGGAGGCCAAAGAACTCGACCCGCAGAAGTGGGCGCTAGAAGGCAACGAGCTGGCGCGAAACGTCGTTTACGCGCTGCCCGAAAACTCGCAGCCGTCGCCAGCCTACGAGGCGAAGGCGCAGGAAGTGGCGCGCAAGCGGATCGCGCTCGCGGGCTACCGGCTCGCGAATCTGCTCAATGCCCTCTATCCGGAAGTTAAAACCGACGACTAGACGTTGCCATGTGCGCCGACGTGGGCTAAGTTGACAGCAACCAACGGGTGAAAATTCTGACCGCGGAGGCAACGTCTTATGAGACTCCTGCGAACCCACCTCGCCCTCGCGCTCGTCTTTCTCTCCTGCGTCGCGACAGCGACGGCGCAGCGCAATGAACAGCGCCCCGATGCCCCCAACGTCATAGAGTTTTTCCTGCCCGGCGGCGCGCAGCCGACCACCGTCATTCGCTTCACGCTGATTCGCGACGACGGGCGCGTCGAAACGCTCTTCACGGACACGAAGGGCAAGTACAGCATGTCATTTGATCTCGTCAAGGCGGGCAACTATACCGTCACCGTCGAGAGTGACCGGGTGACTTACGACACGACGACCTCAGTCTTCCGCATCCTACGCATCTCAGACTCCATCTATCAGACGATCTTCCTCCGCCCGCTCAAAAGCGCGCCCGTCCCGCGCGCGACGGTATTGGACGTTTCCGCTCTGGACACGAACGTGCCGGCGGAGGCGCAGTCGGCTTACAACGCCGGGATGGACTTGATCGTGAAGGGGCAGATCGATCCGGGCATCGAGAGTCTCAAGCACGCCGTCACGCTCTACCCGCAGTACCTGCGCGCCTTCAACGATCTCGGCGTCGTGTACATGAAGCTGAACCATCTGGAAGAAGCCGCCGACGCCTTCTCGCGTGCGCTCCAGATCAACAGCCGCTTCGCCTACGCGCGACTCAATCTAGGGATCACACTCAACCGTCAGGGCAAGCACGCCGAAGCCGCCAAGCTGCTCGAAACGCTCTTCAAAGAGAACCCGGTGCTCCCAGCCGTGCGCTTGAACTATGCCGACGCGCTTTACGACGCGGGTCGTCTGGCGGAATGCGGCAAGCTGCTGCGCGCCGGGCTGGAAGACCCGATTCTGACGCAAAAGGAGAAAGCTGAGCTGCATTACAAGCTCGGCAGGCTTTTGAGTCGCGAGGAGAAAACGACGGAAGCGGTCAAGGAGTTGCAGCGCGCCATCGAGTTAGAGCCGACGGCGTTTAACGCACACCTCCTGCTCGGCGGCAATCTCATACAACTGAAGCGACCCGAAGAAGCGGAGCGCTCGCTGCTGCGCGCCTACGAACTCGGCGGGCGCAGCGCCGGTCACGCGCAACTCATGCTCGGTCAGCTCTACTTCGGTCAGAAAAAATACGATCTCGCGCTCAACGCCTTCGAGCTATACATGAAAGACGTGCCCGACGCGCAGAACGCCGCGCAGATCAAAGATGTGGTGACGAAGCTCAGAGCGTCGCAGCGGAATCGTTGAAGCCGCGAAAGTCTGACAAGCCTTGACAGAGAGAGGGGCGTGACCGCGAACGGTCACGCCCCTCTTGTTTGTGCGGTGCTCATGCCAGCGCTGTCTCTAGAACTGAATCTTCAAGCCGAACTGGATGACGCGCGAAGATTCGCCCGTCTGGATGATGGTCTGCGTCGAGGGCGGCGCGACCGTGGCGCAGCAGGTCTGCGCGAAAACGCTCGACAGGATGCTCGGCGACCCGACCGAGGCGTCGCGCGGGTTGTCGAAGTTCGGATGATTGAGCGCGTTGAACATCTCCGTGCGGAACTGCACGCGCACGCGCTCGGTCACGTTGAAATACTTGATGAAGGAGAGATCGAGATTCCAGTAGCCGGGCGCGGTGAAGATGTTGCGTCCCGCGCCGTTCGTGCCCGGCTGCGGGATCACGAAGTTGTTCGCGTTCGGGAAGAGCACGGGACCCTTCACGCCCGCGATGTCTTGCAACTGCGGCTCGACGAAGGTCAAGACCGCTGCGCGCGACTCGTGACCGGAGTTCGACGTGCGCGCGCCGCTGCGTACAGAGAACGGCTCGCCCGACATGGCGTTGAAGATCGCGTTGATTGACCAGTCGCCGAGGATGGTTTTGACGATGCCCGGCGAGTCGGAGAGGAAGCGGCGACCCTTGCCCACGGGTACTTCCCACGAAGAGGTCATGGTGAAGACGTGCGTGCGGTCGAAGTCTGAGCGCGCGCGCTCCTCGCGGAAGTTGCGTATGTCGGTCGGCGTGCGCGAGTTCGTCGTCGAGAGACCGCCGCCCGAAGATGCGCCGACTGGGTCGACCGACTGGTTGTCAATGGATTTGCCGAACGTGTAAGCCGCGCTCAAGCCAAGCCCTTGCGCGAAGCGTTTGCGCAGCGTGAACTGCGCGGCGTGGTAGTTCGACGCGCCGCTGTTATCGAGATACGTGATCGTCGAGAACTGCTGGTTGGGTCTCAGGCGTAGCGCCATGAACGCCGCGTTCTGCTCGATGCGCTCGGCGGTCGCGCCCGCCGCGCTCAGCACAAGATCGCCCTGAACGTTCGTCGAGTTGGCGAAGGTGACACCGGCCGTGCCGCCGCCGAGCGTGTTGAGTTGCCCGATGAGCGGAATCTGCGACGCAGGGATCGGGTTCGTGCAGGTGAAGCCGGAGCGGTTGCCGGTGCCCGCCGGGAGACACCCGCGCCGCATGTTCTCCTGCATCAGGAGGAACGAGGGCAGGAACGGATCGGCGATGGACGGGTTGATGTTGTACGCCATGAACAGCCGGTTGCCCGAGCGACCGACGTAAGCTGCCTGTGCGACGAAGCCGCCGGGCAGCTCGCGCTGGAGGCTCACGTTCCACTGGTGCACCGTCGGAATTTTCATGTTCGGCGCAAAGACCGTGACGGGCGGCGCGTTGTCAACGGTTTGGAGCGGCAGCGTTAAGAACGTCGAAGGCTTCGTCGTGGGCGGGTTGAGTTGCAGCGGGAAGCCGCCCGCGATGTTCGTGTTCGAGGGCGGCGTGCAACCGTTGGTCGCCGTCGTGAACGGGAAGGTCGAAGAGCAGGTGACGAGCAAGCCGGGCACGCGCCCGGCGGCGGCGGTCACCTGAAACGATGAGATCGTGTCGTAGGCGATGCCGTAGCCGACGCGCACGACGCTGCGACTGTTCGACCCGAAGATCGACTTGAGGAAGCCGTTCTTATAATCGGGCGACCACGCGAGACCGAGGCGCGGACCGAAGACGCCCCACTTCGAAGTGTCGTACCAGGTGTCGGCGGGCGCGAACGTGACTTGCTGATTGGTGATCGCCGTCGTCGGACGAAGCACAGAGCCGCCGACGGTCGTCGCCGCAGGGTTGATCTCCCAGCGCATCCCGTAGTTCAAGGTCAGGTTCGGGCGCACCTTCCACTCGTCCTGCGCGTAGAAGTTAAACTGATTGAGCTTGTGCTGCTCGTCGAAGAGCGTCACCTGACCGTTAACCTGGAAGGGCAG
This sequence comes from Acidobacteriota bacterium, assembly GCA_032230165.1. Taxonomy (GTDB): domain Bacteria; phylum Acidobacteriota; class Blastocatellia; order Pyrinomonadales; family Pyrinomonadaceae; genus JAIVGV01. Next base: position 13,836 of record JAVXVR010000244.1, read on the forward strand.
GAAGGCGTTGTCGTTGAGGTTCGAGATGAAGGTCTGCTGGATGCGCGCGGGCAGACCGAAGACGTTGTTGATGAGACCGCCGAGCGTGGTCACATCTGTGCCTTGATCAATGTTCGGGGCGGTGGTGAAACCGCTGCCCGCGGCGAACGGGTTGCGGCGGCTCGTGGCGAAGTCTATCGCTGGAGTGACATTGACGCCGCCCGGTTGACCGCGCTGATCGACGTGGCGATAGAAGCGGAAGTTCAAGCCGCCGCCGATGACGTGCGCGCCGTGGACGATGGTCAGGTTGTCGAGTATCTGCGGCGTCGTCACAGCGCGCGCCGTGCGCGGCGTGTTGTTGAAAGGCTCGCTCAGGTTGTTGAAGTCGAACGGCGGGACGTTCGGAAAGGCGGGGTTCGCCTCGCCCTGCGTGAAGAGGAACTGGAAGCGCGCGTAGCCGACCGTCACTTCGTTCGTGACGCGCGGCGAGATGACGCGGCGGTAGTTGAGGGCGAGACCCGACGTGCGGCGGAAGACTTCGCCGAGCGGCGGGAAGCCGGGGAAGACCTGCGGTCTGCCGTTCAAGGGATCGCCCTGAAGCGTGTTGTAGTCAGAGAAGAGGTAGCGACCGAATATGCTGTTTCGGTCGTTGAAAGTGTGATCGATGCGCGCCATGTAGGCGGGACCCTTAATCTTCGTCGGCGGATTCCAGAGGAACGCGCCCGTGTTGAGCCCGTCGCCCGCCGTGTTGAAGTCGTTCGGCGCGGGGTAGCGGTTGAGCAGCGCCGCGACCGACGCATCGAAGGCGCGCCCGCCCGTGTTGTTCGCCGGGTCGAGGACGTTGTAGGTGCGTATGCAGCGCAACTGCGTCGGCGTCGAGCAGAGGCTCACACCCGCGACGAGATTGCCCGTCGAAGGATCGACGAGCAGACGGCTGTTGCGAATGATAGTCGTGCCGTTAATCACGAGCGGGTTCGCCGGGTCGGGCACGAAGTAGCGGAAGATGCCCTGCCGCGCAAGTCCCGTGTAAACGACGGGCACGCCGAAGGTCTGATCAATCGGCTGCGTGAAGGAGACGCGGTTCGCCTGATAGCTGCCGAAGAAGAAGGTCTTGTTCTGTTTGATGGGTCCGCCAACCTCGCCGCCGTATTGGTGGAGCTTGATGATCTGCTTCGGCTGGTTGAGCGCGTTGGCGAAGAACTCTTTGGAGTTGAGCGCGTCGTTACGGTGGAAATAGAAGACGTTGCCGTGGAAGTCGTTCGTCCCCGAACGGGTGCGTAGAGAGATCGACGCGCCACTGTTGCGCCCTTCTTCGGCGGTCGCGTTGTTGGTCGTGACCTTGAACTCCTGCACGTTGTCGGGGTTCAGGCGATAAAGATTCGAGACCGGGTTCGGCACGGTGGACTCGTTCGCCTCGATGCCGTCGATGGTCACGTTGTAGGCGCGGTCGCGCGAGCCGTTGACGTGGATGCCGGAGCCCGCGCCGCCGAAGGAGCGCTGCACGACGCCCGGCTCATAGACGAGGAGCGTCAGCGGGTTGCGACCGTTCAGGGGAAGCTGCTCGATGGCTCTCTGCTCGACGACGTTGCCGATGGTCGCGTTCGAGGTTTGGAGTTGTTCGGCTCCGCCCTGCACGGTGACGACCTCCGAGACCTGCCCGGCTTCGAGTGTGATATCGGCGGAGAGCGGCGTGTCAACCAGAAGCTGGTTGCCGGTCTTCTGCGTCGTCTTAAAGCCCTGCCGCTCGACCGAGATGGTGTATGCGCCGACGGGCAGCGACGAGAAGGAATAGAGACCCGCTTCGGTCGTCACCTGTGTTTGGGTGACGCCCGTCGCTTCGTTCTTCGCCGTCACGGTCGCGCCGGCGACAACCGCGCCGGTCGAGTCAGTGACCGTGCCGGTGATGCGCGAAGTGGCTGACTGGGCGTAGATCGATCCCGCCGCGAGAACGAACAGGATAGAGAGGCAGAGGGCGCGGGAGATGAATCGAGACATGAGAGACCTCCTAGTGGGTTGGACGTTGATCCGACAATTCAAACAGGCGCGGAAGAAGTGCGGGAAGAGTCCGCACAGAACGACTGCTGTTGATGAATAGGAAAGAGATCGGAAATCAAACGTCGAAGCCCACGCGCCACCGCGCACTTTGATGGACGCAAAATATACAGCAACGCTCGGAGCGTCAAGGGAAAAGTTTGCGCGCCCGCCGCGATCGGGAGTCGCGGCGCGGCGTGCGAGTTCTCGACGTGCGGCACATCGCGAAAACAGTCTGCAAAATAAGAGGAAGCGCGATCCGGCAGCGACCGCGACATTAAAGTTTGTTATGCCGCAGATAAGAACTTTTAGTTTTGATTATCGCAGGCGTGTTCATTAAGATGTGCG
>JAVXVR010000300.1:0-6209 GCA_032230165.1 Acidobacteriota bacterium
CCGCGAAGATCACTTCGTTGTCGAACACGCCCGTCTTGACCGTCTTGGCGATGGTGGCTGCCACCTTCGTGCCGAAGATCAAGAAGGCGACGAAGTTGAAGAACGCCGCCCACGCCACGGCGATGCCGGGCGAGAGCACGCGCGTCGAGACGACCGTCGCGATGGAGTTCGCCGCGTCGTGGAAGCCGTTGATGTAGTCGAAGACGAGCGCGAGCGCGATGAGGGCGATGACGAAGATGAAGCTGGCTGTCATAGTTCAGCACTCAGCACTCAGCATTCAGCACTCAGTCAACCCAGCCTCTATTTTGTTTGGCTGACGGCTGACGGCTGATGGCTGAGTGCTTATGTATGTTTAATGATCACGCTCTCGATGATGTTGGCGACGTTCTCGCAGCGGTCAACCGTCGCTTCGAGCTTCTCGTAAATCTCTTTCCACTTCAGCACCGTAAGCGGGTCGGTCTCGCGGCGGAACAGCTCGCCGATGGCGGTGTGATAGATGTCGTCGCCCTCGTTCTCAAGGCGGTGCAGCTCGACGAGCCGGGCGGTGATGTTCGTCGGTTTCGAGAGCGTCTTGACGATCTCGTGGAGCTGCACCGACATCGCCTGAATCACCTTGGCGAAGTTGCGCGCGTGCTGGCTCATGCCTTTCACGTCGTACATGATGATGGCGCGCGCCGCTTCGTCAATGAGATCAACCACGTCGTCGAGCGCGCCGGAGAGGTGGTAGATGTCCTCGCGGTCGAAGGGCGTGATGAAGGTCTTGTTGAGGTTCGTCGAGATCGTGTGCGTCAGGTTGTCGCAGGCGTGCTCGATGGACTTGATCTGCTGGACGTAGGAGCCGAGATCGTTGCCGTCCTTGCCGAGCATCTCGACGAGCAGGTTCGCCGCGTCGTAGATGTAGGAGGTCATCTGCGAGAAGTAAGAGAAATACTGATCCTCGCGCGGGAGCAGACTGAAGCGCGCCATCTTAAAAATCGCCCGCCCTTCTTCCGAATTGAAAGAGAGCACGCAATATAGTCGAACTCGGAACTGAATGCAAAATGAAGCGCGGCTGAACGGTGCTCAGATAGAAATACTCGGCTCGTCCGCCTCGACGCTTCTAGACATCTCTGTAGTCGCTGCCACTCGGACGATAGTGCCCATCAGCCACCAGAGCATGAGCGCGACCTCGGCGTCGCCGAAGTTGTAGTTGACGAGGGAGCTTAAGCAGAAGCCCGTGAGTGCACCCGTCGCGCCGAGCAGCAAGCCGTGCGACATGGCGTCTGGCGTCTCGCGGAAAATTTTTTCGGCGCGCGCGAGCGTGAGCCAGAGGGCGAGCATGAGCCAGAGCCAGAAGAGGAGCGCAGGGATGCCGCGGTCGAAGGCGAGTTGGAGCGGGGTCGAGTGCGCGTGGAGCATGTCCTCGCCGGGGAAGCCCCACTCGTGCCAGTGCAGATGAACGGCGTCCATGCCGTGACCGAAGACGGGGTGAAGGGGCACGCGCGCGAGCACGACGCGCGCAACTTCGACGCGCAGACGCGCGCTCGGATCGCGCAAGCTCAACGCACCCGCGTCGCGCGTGCGCCACACGGCGAGCGCGCCGAGGGCGAGGACGACTAAGACGACGCACGCGATGGCTAGTCGCGCGCGGCGACTCGCTCCGCCAGCGCGCCACGCCGCGAAAGCCGCGCCGCAGACGAGCGCGACCGTCGCGGTGCGCATCGCCGTGAGCGCGACGCCGCAGGCGAGCAGCGCGAAGGCGGCGGCAAAAAGAGCTGTGCGGCGGCGGCGACAGTCGCGTCGAACGATGTGCGCGAGCGCGAAACCGAGGGCGAGCTGCGCAACGATCTGCACGGTCTCGGCGAAGGTCTCGTAGTGGCGCGTCCATCCCGAGGCGCGGAAGCGATGCGTGCCGTGCGTGCCGCGTATGCCCGAAGGCGACGGCTCGCTCTTCCATGCGTCGGTCGCGATTGCCCCCGCGCGCTCGACGTGCTCGCCGCGCGTGATGAGGCTGAGCGTGACGGGCTGCCCTGTGGGCGCGCGCTTGATCGCGTCGTCGATCTCGGCGACCGACGAGACGCGCCGACCGTTGACGCGCCACACGCAATCGCCCGCCACGACGCCCGGCTCTGTTCGCAGAGGACTCCCCCCCGCGATCTCTTCGACGACGACGCCGCGCCCGCGCACAACATCTGCCATGCCCCAGAGTGTGGCAACCGACGCGCCGCAGATCATCACGCAGGCGAGCGCGGCTGCCTCGCGCCGTGTGCGTAAGATGGCGGCGACGACGTAGATGAAGAGCAGCGTGAGCGCCGACGGAATCTTCGCGAGGCTCACGCGCGGCTCGGCGGAGAGCGCGCACGAAAGAAGAGTCCACGCGAAGAAGAGCCAGAGCGGGAGATCGAAGGGCGTGCGCCGGAGGTTCGTCCGCCGGGTGATGATCGAGCGCGCGATCCAGCCGACCGTGGCGATGCTGATCGCGATCCACGCGGCGGCAATCGAAGCGGGCGCAAAGAAGCAGTAGAGCGCGAGCCCGCCGAGCGCGACGCCGTGCGCGACTCGCGCCGCGCCCGACGGCTCACGCGCGGCGCGCGCCTGAGGCTGGATGGTTGAATGGTCGTTGGTCACTACGCAGCGTCGAGGGGAGTGAAGAATCGCGCCCTTTTTGAGCCCCGGACGGGCGCGCGCGAAGCGTCGTCAAAACGCGCCCGAAGAGCCGCCCCGAATCGGGGCTTACGGCTTCAAAATGAAGTAGTTGACACCCGTCTGTGGCGAATGTTAGTGTGGAATTGCCCGCCCTGTTGGGTGCGGTCGAGCAGGGGCGAGAAGTCATCGGACACCAGCCGCGCCTTCCACTCTGACGAGCATCTCCCTCCACCCACAGTTTTAAGCCATCTCCGCGAACGCCCCGCAGGGCGCACTATTTTCCCGATGGGATTCGACAAGACTAAAGCTCTCAATGCGGCGGAGAAATTTCTCGCGCAGGGCAAAATTCCGTCCGCCATCCAAGAGTACCGCAAGATCGTCGAGCGCGACGCTTCCGACTTCAGCGCGCTCAACACGCTCGGCGATCTCTACGTGCGCACGAAGAACGCGCCGGAGGCGATGGGCTACTTCCTGCGCGTCGCCGACCATTATCGCGAACAGGGCTTCGCTCTCAAAGCCATCGCGATGTACAAAAAAATCTCGCGCCTCCAGCCGGACGAGCCCGGCGTGGCGCAGAACCTCGCGCGACTCTACGAGCAACAGGGGCTCTACGTCGAGGCGCGCGAACAGTATCTGTCGGTCGCCAACCTGGCGGCGCGCCTGGGTCACAAGCGCGAATCGCTCGAAGCCCTGCGCCGCATCGCCGATCTCGATCCGAAGAATGTTGACATCCGCCTGCGCGTCGCCGAAGGCTACACGCGCGAGGAGATGAACCAGGACGCAGCGGACGCTTACGTCGAAGCGGGCGAACTGCTGCTCACCTCGGGGCGGGCGCAGGACTCGCTCGACGCCTACAAGCTCGCGCACGCGCTGCTGCCGTCGAGCCATGCCGTGCTGCACGGTCTGGTGGCGGCAAGCTCGGCGGTAGGGGCGGCGATGGAGGCGGCACAGATTTTGGAGCAGGCGGTCGCAGATGTGCCGGGCGATCTGGAGTTGCGCGCGCTGCTGTCACGCACCTACATCGAGGCTGAGGACGCGCCCGCCGCTGAGCGCACCATCGCTGCGCTCGTCGCCGCCGAGCACACCAACTACCCGCTCTGGTTCGAGGTGGCGCGCCTCCACCTGAAGCAAGGCTCCGCATCTGACGGCGTCCGCGTCCTCGCGCGCGCCGTCGAACCCGCGCTCACGGGCAAGCAGGAGCGCGTCGTGCTCAACCTGCTCGACGAAACGCTCGCGCTCGACCCCGATCAGATCGACGCGCTCAAGCTCGTGCTGCGCATACACACCTGGCAGCGCGACGATGAGGGAATGCGCGTCACGCTCGAACGACTCGCCGATGTCGCCCGCCGCCACGGTCAAGACGAAGAAGAGCGGCGCGCGCTCGAACATCTCGTGCGTCTCGTGCCCTTCGATCAGAGCTATCACGAACGCCTGTCCGAACTCGGCGGCGCGGTTGAGCCTTCGGCAGAATCCGCAAGTTTGTACGGCGAAGAGACGACGCACGGCGGGGCGCTCGCACACGCAGACGGCTCGGCGTTCGACGCGCCGACGTTTGAAAATTTGGCGGAGTTTCGCGCCGAGCCGACTTCCGATCTCGATCAGTTTGCGCCGACAAACGGCGCGGGCGCGACGGGCGCGGTTGAGTTCGAGTGGAACACGGTGACGCCCGTCGAAGAGACAGCACCGGGTGCCGCCGATCCGAGCGCGTCCTTCGCCGATCTGAACATGGAGTCGGCGAGCACGCCCGCAGCCGCGCCGACGCCGTTCGATTTCGCCTTCGAGCGCGGCGGCTTCGAGGCGGACATATCGCACGACGAGAATCAGTCCGCCCCGCAGGCGGGACAACACGCCACCGACGATGCGCGCATCCAGTCGCTGCTCAAGCAGGAGCTGGAGAGCGTAGATTTCTACCTCGAACAGGGCTACACGGACATCGCGCGCGACACGCTCGACATGCTCGAACGCCAGTACGGCGTGAGCGCCGAGACGACGGCGCGACGCGAGCGTCTGCATCCCGGTGAGGCAGCCGATGCACAGACGCACGGCGCGGCGGAGTCGTTCGCCGATTTCGGCGGCTTCGATCACCCCGCCGAGTCGTCCACCGAGTTTCTCATCGACGAGCAGGCGTTCGTCGTGGACGCGGAAGAGCTGAAGGCAGAGGCGAGCACGGTCGTCGCCGCTCCGGCAGCGAAGGGCAAAGCGAAAAAGTCTGAGAAGAAAGATGCACGCGAAGCGCGCGTCGTCGATCCCCAGCTCGCCTCGATCTTCAGCGAATTCCTGGACGAAGCGGGCGCGGAGCCCCAGCCGCCGCCCTCGCACGACGATGACTTCGAGACGCACTACAACCTCGGCGTCGCCTATCAGGAGATGTGCCTGTGGGATGAAGCCGTCGAGCAGTTTCAGAAAGCGATTGATCTCACCGCGGCGTCGGACGGCACGCCGCACTACCTCGAATGCTGCAACATGCTCGGTCACTGCCTGATGCAGAAGGGAATCCCGCGCGCCGCCGTGCTCTGGTTCAAGAAGGCGCTCGCCATCCCCGGTCTCAACGAGGACGAGAGTCAGGCGTTGCGCTACGATCTCGGCTCGGCTTATGAACAGTCGGGCGACATCGACCGCGCCATCGACACCTTCTCCGAAGTTTACGGCGTGGACGTTTCCTATCGCGGCGTCGCCGAACGCCTGCGCGAGCTACAATCGAAGGCAGTGATAAGTAACAAGTGACAGGCAAGCGCCTGAAGCCGTACTTAGGAAACTGAGAGTGTGAATTCGAAAGGTTGAAGCCGGGAACGTGAGCTGATAGCTTGCGACTCCCGGCTTCAAGTTTTAGACTCCGACTTGTCACTTGTCACTTGTCACTCGTCACCTGTCACTTGAGTCTATGTCAGCCAAGCTTACAGTCATCTTCTACATCGTGCTCTGCCTCGAAGCGGGCATCGTCCTGACGTTTCTGCCGTGGACGAGCCCGTTCGGCTTGAGCGACTGGGGCGACAATTTCTTTCTCGTCCTCGCGTCGCAAAAGACCGGGCTGCACGCGCTCCAGCACGCCGTCTCGTCGGGTTGGGTGCGCGGCGCGGTCACCGGCTTAGGTCTGCTCAACCTCGGCATGGCTTTCTGGGAGATATTCAACTTCCGCCAGACCGTCGGCGTGCTCAACGGTCAAGCCACGACGACTGATCAGGCAGCGACCGCGCGCGATGTCTCTCGATCTCCAAGCCCCGGCGAGCTACCTCGTTAGCCCCGGCGCGACGACGCCGGAGACAACGAACGAGAGCGCAGACTGCCAGCAACTGCTCGCGCTCGTCCGCGCTGCGACCCGCGCCCGCGTCGATCTCATCCAACTCCGCGAAAAACTTTTACGCCCACGCGTCCTCTATGAACTCACTGCGCGCGCAGCCGAATTGACGCGCGGCACCGCGACGCGCCTGCTCGTCAACGACCGCGCCGATATCGCACGCGCCGCCGGGGCGGACGGCGTGCATCTCTCGACGCGCTCGCTCGAAGCGCGTGTCGTGCGCCGCGCCTTCGGTCAAGATTTTTTGATCGGCGTCTCCACGCATACTCTCGAAGAAGCGGCGGCGGCG
>JAVXVR010000322.1:0-4146 GCA_032230165.1 Acidobacteriota bacterium
AAGGAGACGGGCACCGGGCTGGGGTTAGCCATTGCCAAAAAGGTCATAGACGATCACCACGGCACGATCAGCGTGACGAGCAAGCCCGGCGAAGGCACGACCTTCACGATCACACTACCAACGGAGGCAAGCGACAAGTGACAAGTGACAAGTGACAAGCAAAACGAATAGCCGGATTTGCTTGTCACTTGTCACTTGTCACTTGTCACCCGATTGTAATGGCACGCAAAAGCATACTCGTGGTTGACGACGAAAAGTCGCAACGCGAAATCCTGGAGATGATCCTCTCCGCCGAGGGCTACGACGTTTCGACCGCCGCGTCGGGCGAGGCGGCGTTGAAGATCGCGCGCGAGCGGCGCTTCGATCTCGTCCTGACCGATCTCAAGATGACGGGCATCGACGGCATCGAGCTGCTGCAAAAACTGCTCGCCTACGATTCCTCGATCATCGTCATCCTCTTGACCGCCCACGGCTCGATTGACTCGGCGAAGGAGGCGCTGCGCCGCGGCGCGTTCGACTATCTCGAAAAACCCTACGACCGCGAAAAGCTCCTTGAGACCATCAGCCGCGCGCTCACACGCCTCGACGCGCTCGACTCCGAGATCATCTCCGCCTCGCAAGAGATGGAGACCGTCAAAAAGATGATCTTGAAGGTCGCGCGTTCGACCTCGACCGTGCTCATTCGCGGCGAGTCGGGCACGGGCAAGGAGATGATCGCGCGTGCCATCCACACGCAAAGCCCGCGCGCCACAGAGATGTTTCAGGCTGTCAACTGCGCCGCCATCAACGAGAACCTTCTGGAGTCGGAACTGTTCGGTCACGAGAAGGGATCGTTTACGGGCGCGCACGCCGAGAAGAAAGGGCTCTTCGAAGTCGCAGATCGCGGCACGCTCTTCCTCGACGAGATCGGCGAGCTGGACATCTCTATGCAGGCGAAGCTGCTGCGCGCTTTGCAAGAGCGAGAGATACGCCGCGTCGGCGGCACGCGCGCCATCAAGATCGACGTGCGTGTCGTCTGCGCCACCAATCGCGACCTGCGCGCGATGGTCGCCGACGGACGTTTCCGCGACGATCTCTACTACCGCATCAACGTCCTCTCAATAGACGTGCCCCCACTTCGAGAGCGACGCGACGACATCCCCGTCCTCATGGACTTCTTCCTGCGCAAGCACACCCGCAACACCTCGCGACTCATACGCGGCTTCACGAGTGAGGCGCGCGCCGTCGTGCTCGACTACGCCTGGCCCGGAAACGTCCGCCAGCTAGAGTCGGCAATCGAGCGCGCCATCCTGCTCGCCGAAAGCGATCTCATCTCGGTCGAAGACCTGCCGCTCGAAGTCCGTCAGGAGGCGCGACCGCAAGTCGAAGGCGCGTTCAAGCTCCCGGCGGAAGGCATCTCGTTCGAGGACTTCGAGCGCAACCTGATCATGCAGGCGATGGAGCGCACCGACTACAACATCACGAAAGCGGCGAAGCTGCTCGGGCTTACCTTCCGCACGCTCCAGTATCGCCTCGAAAAATTCGGCATCAAGCGCACCGACCGCAAGCACGCCACGGACGACGACGAGGGTAAGGAGGAAGAAGAAGGTTGAGCGGCGAAGATGTGACCAAGAGAGATGGCGATTGAGATGCGCTCACATTTTCTAGCCTTGCTCAACTCGACACCACTGCTTGCCGTCGCGCCCATACTCGCGCGGCGGCGTTGGAGCATCGTCGCGGGCGCGTGCCTCGTCGCGGCTGTTGCGCTGTGGCTCGCGTTTGGCGTCAACGCAGCCTTCGTCGCGGCGACGCTCGGCGTGCTCGCGTGGTTCTGGGATCAGCGCAACCGCTACAGGGCGACAATCATCGAAGACGCGGGCGAGGCGGAAGACGACGCGGACGCGGAGGAAGAGTGGGAAGATGAGATTGACGAGAGTGACGATACGGACGAAGCCGGAGCAACCGGAGCATCAGACGATTTTGAGAGACGCTAAAGATCGTAAATATTTCCTGCGAGCCGGGCGCGTGGTCGCCTTCGCGTGCGCGATAGTCGCCTTGTCATCTTTTGCCGTGGCGCGCGCAGCGTCGGACGAGACGGACGTGCGCGCCGCGGTCGAGCGCGCGTTCACACAACTCAAGGGCGGCGACTACGGCGCGCTCTACGACGTGCTGCCTTCCGCCTCGCAGAAGAAGATCGCGCGCGCCAGTTTCATCAGCGCGCTTGAGCGCTCGCGCGGGATGTACGCGCTGGATCGCTTGGAGATCGGGGCGGTGCATGTGGCGGGCGATCTGGCGGTCGTGGACTCGACCGTGTACGGTCGCGCGCTCGCGCCTTTTGCGGGCGACGGCAAGATCGTGCTGCGGCAGTATCTCTTGCGCGAGGGCGGGCGCTGGCGCGTCACCACCGGCGACCGTTCGACCGTTCAACCCCTGCTCGCCGCCAACCCCGCCTTCGCGCGCCGCTACCCGCTCACGCAGCCGCGTCTCTACGTCAAGCGCGACGGTCGCTGGATCGCGTTGGAAGAATTGATGAAGAATGCGCGCAGGCGCGGCGGCGGGAAACGGGTTTAGGGCGCGTAAGGAGCAGCGCGCCTCATATCAAATCTTCAAAAGACAACTGTGGATCGTCGTCCTTCTCGTGCGACTGCGCGCGGCGAGTCGAGCGCGACTTGGATGCGCCGTCGCCGTCGAGAGCGCGCAAGACCGACTGAAGGTTGTAGCGCGTGAGGCGCGACGTGACGCGCACGACCGGAATGCGACCCGCGCGGGCGAGCTTGCGCACGGTTGATTCGCTCACCTGCAAGACCTCGGCGATCTGCCGCGCGGTCAAATACTCGCCGCGCCCGTTCCGGGTTTTCTCCGTCTCGTCGCTCATGGTGGAAATATAGTTTCAAGTTTCAGGTTTCAAGTTTTTAGACTAAGCAATTTCGGATGACCTGTGACTTGGAACTTGAAACTTGGAACTTGAAACTTCTCACTGCCCCGGCTTGAGCGAGAGCGCGACGCGATAGACCATCGCGCCCTCGACATCTACGTCCTGCGTCGCCTCGCCGCCCTCGCCCTTCGCCGTCACGCGGTAGTGTCCCGCCACAGGCTTCAAGCGGAAAGAGAACTGCCCCGACTCGTTCGACAAGCGTCCGTCAATTTTTTTCACAGAGCCGTCCGCGCCAACCAGCGACAGCTCGACGCGCGCGCCTTCGACGCTCCTGCCCGCCGCCGTGAAGACGCTGCCCTTGACGAACGCAATCGAGCCTTCGTCAACCGGCATGAAGACGTGGTCGCCGAGCGAGTTGATCTTTCCCGCTTTGATCTCGTAGGGCTTCAGCTCGGCGGTCTTCAAACCAGTCTTGCGAAACATCAGCGTGTATGTGCCCGGCGCGATGCCCGCGATCTGGAACTCGCCGTTGCGTCCAGTCTCGGCGTGCGCCACCTCGTCGTCGCCGCGGCGCAAAGAGACGCGCACGCCTTCTGCCGTCGCGCCGCTATCAACTCTCACCTTGCCTTTGACGCCGCCCGTCGTCGCCCGCGCGTTCTTCTGTCCGACGCACACTGCCGACAGCAGCAGAGCCAGCAGGCAGACGCCTATAGCCTTAAACTTGTCCATGGAAACTTGACCTCGCCTCGCACACGTGGGGCGGGGCATGCGCCCTTTCAAGCGGGAGGATTATACACGCACTCCGGCGCGCTGTGTCACTACCGGGAAGCCGCAGGAGGTTGATGCGCCCGCGCTCGCGCGCCGTTGCCTCACACGCCCGCCACGCCTTCTAGCGGGAACGGGACGCGCCGCCGTATAATTCACCGCGCGACGCGGGCGCGTGCGAGCTTCGCAAGGCTTACGGGCACAGACTTGAAATGCGCGCGGCAACGCGGACGCGAGAGCGTTTCATCAAGAAGGGTGCGAGGCAAGTGTGCCGAGCGCCAGGGACTATCGGATGGAACAGTTTTTCCGATTGAAGAGTTGGCGAGGCACGAAGAGATCAGCTCCGTGCGCGCGTCTCTTTCCCGTCGCCATCGCGCTCGTCTCGTTTGCCCTCCTGAGTCCCCTTCCCGTCACGCCGCAAACTCCGCAGCCACCGCAAACGTCCGACGCTCAAGCGGCGCAGCCGCACGAACGCCCGCGCCGTGCCATCCCGACGGACGTGCTGCCCGAAGACCCTGCGGACGTTC
>JAVXVR010000332.1:0-3100 GCA_032230165.1 Acidobacteriota bacterium
TCTTCACTTGTTCGAGTAGCGCGACAGTTGCAGCGGCAGCGCGCGCACGGTCGAAGGGATGCTCTTCTTGATCTCTATGCCGACGAGCAGGTCTTTCGCCTTCAAACCATAGACCGCCTCGTTGAGATCATTGTCGGGGTTGAAGACGACGCCTTTCAGCTCAAGCCCCGCGAACAAGCCGCGGCTGCGCGAGTAGGAGAGGATGCCAGCCTTGAGCTGCGCGTCGGTCGAAGCCGACGCCGTGCGCCCGACGGGACCCGCCGCCGCGCCGATCTCGCCGCCCACCTCGAACTTGTCTTCGAGCAGACCCTTCAGCGCACCGTCGTTCATAAAGAGCAGCACGAAATCGGTCGAAGACGCGCCGAGCTGCGGTCCGAAGCTCCCGCCGCCGAGCTTGAAGAAGGCGGGCGTGCTCCAACCGTGCGGGATGCGCCGGCTGATGGCGCAAGTGCCGCCGCGCCCGCCGACGAGCAGGATGCCCGCCTTCAGCACGCCTGGGCAGACGCCGACCGCCTCCGCGTCGTCGAGCAGATTCTTCGGAACCGACTTGTCGGGCGTACTCATGATCTGGCGAAAGACCAGCGCCGCCTTCTGCGACTTCTCGCGCGCCTCCGCCTGAGCCTTCGCGTCGCTCTTCTTGTCAGCCCGCGCGCCTGTGGCGAGTCCGAACAGAAACACGAACGCAAGCGCGAACGTGATTGACTTTCGTTGCACAGAAATATTCATTGCGCCTCCTTGTGAAAGAGATTCCAGTTATTGATTCGTATGGGAGAGTTGGCTGTAGCTATCTTACTCTTTCTTCGCCTGAGAAAGAACCCGCCGTGTCGCAAACGAGCTTTCATGGCGCGCCGGTTCGCTCTTCGCGCTTCTTCTGTTCTCATCGGCTCTTTCAAGTAGCGGCTTGATCTTTTCCTCGAACTCTTCCGGCAGCAGAATCCCCTCGATCAACTCGCGCACGCGCCCCTCGCGGTCGATCACGACCGTCACGGGCAGCGTCTCGCCCGCGAAAAAGAGAGCCTTCGTCGCGCGCGTGCCCGTCCAGACGGGGTAGTTGATCTGGAAGCTGCGGACGAAGCGCCGCACCGCCGCGCGGCTCTCCGGCGGGTAGGTGACGCCGACGACTTGCAAGCCGCGTGCGCCGTACTCACGTTGCACTCGGACGAGGTCGGGCGCTTCGGCGCGGCACGGCGCACACCACGTCGCCCAGAAGTTCAGCAGCACGACACGACCGCGATAGTCGCTCAGTCGCACCGCGCGACCGCGCAGGTCTTTCAGAACCAGCGTGGGAGCCGCGCGCGGCTCGACGGGCGCGGCTTGGTGCGTGACGAGGAGCATCAACAGAACTAACGCTTTCACTTCACAGCCTCAAACTTTCATCCCGCGACTTCAGAACAGATATTTGACGCCGAGCAGGACGTTCCTGTCCGTGCGCAGCACGAGCGCGCCAGTGTTTCGCACGACGGGAAACTGCACGCTCGCCTCGACGACGAAGCGCGGTTGCGCCGCGTATTGCAGACCCGGCGCGACGTAGAACTCGGTCGCTTTACTCCCCGCCACTTCCGTCCCGCCGAGACGACCCACGCCGCGATGGATGAAGCTCGTCTCGACGACGAGGAATAACTCGTGCCCCGGACTCTCGTAGTTGAACGGCAGCAGGACGTATTCGAGATCGGTATTAACGCGCGCCTCATGCCCCATGCGAAAGCCGGCGCGCTCCGTGCGTAGCACGCCCTCTGCATCGCCGCCGAAGATAAACCGCCCGCCCGCCCGCGAGAACGCGAGATCGAAGTGCGGCGCGAAGCCACCGCTCGTCGGCGTGAGCTGCTGCCTGACGAACGCGGGCGCGTTGACCTCTGTCGCCGTCGGCGCGGTCTTCTTTCCCGTCGGCAGCTCCAGCCCGACGCGCAACGCCGCCTGCTGGTCGCCATAAGTTTTCACCGTTCGATAAAAACGGTACTTGCCCCAGAGCGTGACGTTGCCCAGCCCCGTGCCGCTTCCCTCATGCGCGCCATCGTCGAAAGTGGTGCGCGAGACGAGCGGCGCTTCGATTTCGAGTTGAACGCGCGGCGATGGCGTGTATGACGCGCTCAGTTGAACAATCTGTCGGCTCACACTCAAGCCGCCGAGGTGCTGCTCGACGAGGAAGAGGCGCGGCGTCAACGCACCTCCTTTGAAGACGGTCAGACCCGGCGATGTCGTGCGGATCGGCGCGCGCGCCAGAGACAACGCGGGCGACAATGATTCGGACGACGCTGACGCGAATGCTGATGCGTGCGGTGTCGTCGAATTATCATGCGTTGACTTATTCGTCGGCGATAGAGAATCCGCGAGCGGGACGGAGAGCCACGCTTGCGTCGAGCCGTCGAAGCTCGCGTTCGTGAAAGTCGCGCCGCTTGCTTCTCGCTGCTCACTGACGCCTGACTGACAAACGACCGCCGTGTCCGTCGTCTCCATCGCCCTCGTGGTCTCTGTCGTGCTCGCGGTCTTCGTCGCGCCGCCCACGCTCTTCAGCGTGCGAGGTGAGATCGTCTCGCGCGCCGTGTCGCCCGCGCCGACCGTCTTCCAGTCGCCGGAGAGTTCGACGCGCGCATCGGTCGCTGTGCCCGCGAGCAGTTTTTCAACGTTCGCGCCCGCAAGGGCGAAGCGTTGACCCGTCGGCTCTGCGACGAGCCACCAACCCGCCTCGTCGTGCCGCAAGACACCGATGGCGGTGATGTCTGCGGAGTCGAGCGTGTATCCGGCTTTCTTCAGCGTCTCTTTGAGCGCGGCGAATGAGACGGGCTTGTCGGACTGCGGCGTGAAGACGCCGAGACCCTTCTTGATATCCGTGATCTGAATTTCTTTCAGCTTCGGTGCGTAGTTCAGACGGCTAACTGCCTTCTGGATGTTATAGACTCAATTGCCGCACAGGTAGCCCGCGATGTGCATCTCGATGCGCTTCACCTCGGCGCGCGACACGCCCGCGCCGCCGAAAAGAAGCACCAAGCCGAGCAGAGCCGTCACAACATTTCTCTTCAACATCGTTCATCCTCCATGCGCCTCTCTTTTCGAGAGGCGGCGACACTATCGAAATAGTTTTCCGCTCCGACGAGTCCGCTCG
>JAVXVR010000098.1:0-3849 GCA_032230165.1 Acidobacteriota bacterium
CGCTTCCAACACCTCGACGGGCGAGACGGCGCGCTCGCGCATCAACTCGACGAGGCGCGTGGCGGAGAGACTTGTCAGTTCGTCACTCAGTTTGCGATCTCCCGGCGCTCTTACGCGCGAGCGCTCCCGTGCCTTTGGCGGTCGCCTCCTTCTCGCGCAGCAGCTCTATGAACTTGCGCGCCGCCGTCGAGAGCGTGCGGTCGCTGCGGTAGATGACGCCGACCGTGCGCGTCCACTCTGCTTCTACGAGTGGGACGACGGCGAGCTGCCCGCGACGCTGCTCGTCTAGGACACTCGGTCGAGGGACAATTGCCACGCCGAAGCCGACTTCGACGGCGCGCTTGATCGTCTCGATGTTATCGAACTCCGCCACGCGGCGCACCGCCACATTGTGCGCGCGCAGGATGCGGTCGGTCGCGCGCCGCGTCGGGATGTCGCGCTCGAAATGGACGAAGTCGTAGTTGCGCAGGTCTTGTGCGCGAAGCGTCTTGCGCTTGGCAAGCGGATGATCGGGCGGACAGATGACGACGAGGCGGTCGCCGCCAAGCTCAATGACTGAGAGCCCGCGCTTCTTTTCGGGGTAGGCGACGATACCGAGTTCGACCGTCCCGGCAAGCACGTCGCGGACGATGCGTGTGGTGCGCGAGTATTCGAGATCGATCTTCGCCTCCGGGTGCAACTCCATGAAACGGCGCACGACCGCAGGCAGCTCGTGCAGTCCGATGCTGTAAACGGTCGCCACGCGCACCGTGCCGCTGACTGTGCCCGTCAGAGTCCGCATACGCTCTTCGAGGCGCGCGTAGGCGGCAAGCACTTCGAGGCACTCCGCGTAGAACACCTCGCCGTCTTCAGTGAGTCGCACTTCGCGCCGACCGCGCACGCGCTCCAGAAGCCTGCGCTTAAACTTCTCTTCAAGCCCGCGCACCTGCTGGCTCACTGCCGATTGCGTGACGAAGTTTGCCTCCGCCGCCTGCGAGAAACTTTTCGAGCCGACGAGGTCACAGAAGATTTTGAGCGTCTCGATCTGCATAATTCAATTAATAAGTTTGCCTCAACAATCGTATCAAGTTTTTTCATTTTACCTTATATCAGCCCGGACTTAAAATGTAGTCGCTGAATCAGCCAACTAGGGGGCGTGATGGCACCTGAAGGGAGGCGATGGCGATGTTGAAGTACAGCCCGGAGCTGACGCTGCGTGAGGCGCGCGCCCTCTACTTCGAGATCAACAATTTTCCGAACGGCGGCTACGACGAACGTTGGGTGAAGATGAAGGCGGGACCTTTCCCGATCTGGTTTCCGAACATCAAGGCGCGCCAACTCGCCGTGCGCTTTCACGATCTGCACCACATTTTGACCGAGTACGAGACGACCTGGAAGGGAGAGACCGAGATCGGCGCGTGGGAGGTGGCGACTGGCATCGGGCCCTTCTGGGTCGGCTGGGTGCTCGATCTGCTCGCCTTCGCCATCGGGCTTGTTATCAACCCGCGCGGCGTCTATCGCGCCTTCATGCGCGGGCGGCACAGCGCGAACCTGTATCACAGCGTGACCTTCGACGACGCGCTGCTCGCGCAGAGAGTCGGGGCGATGCGTCGCGCGTTGCGGCTCGAAGCAGTGGGCGCGGGGGCGACTTCGCGCGACGTGGTGTCATTCATCGCGTGGTCTTTGGCGAGCGTGGCGGCTTACGCGGCGGCTGGCGTCGCACTGCTCGCGACATTCGCCGTCGTGTTCGTGTTGCTGCTCTGGGCGAGCGGCAATCTAGTCTGGCCCGGTTTGTAATTTGTTCCCGGCAGGCGACGCAATGAGCCGCTTGCGATTGCTTTTCTCGCGAGGCTTCATATAATCATGCACGTCCAAGCAATCAAGAAAGTTCGGCGTTTCAGAGGTACGCGACTGTTGCCGCGACGCGTGCGCGCGTGATGCGCCGCGCGAGGCGCGTGAGGAGGGATCGCTACAGAGTCATGACTGTCCGCCTGAGTAGAACTTTTCTGCTGCGCAAGCTGCACCAGTTGACCGGCATCGTCCCACTCGGTCTCTTTTTGCTGGAGCACTTCTACACCAACTCGAAAGCGCTGACGGGCGAACGCTCCGGCGACTTCAACCGCGCGGTCGTGGACTTGCAGTCGATCCCGTATATCATCTTCGTCGAGATCATCGGCATCTTCATCCCGCTGCTCTACCACGCCATCTACGGGGTCTTCATCACGTGGGAGGCGCGCCCGAACAATCTGCACTACCCCTACCCGCGCAACTGGTTCTACACGATCCAGCGCGTGACGGGCATGATCCTGTTTTTCTTCATCACGTTCCACGTCCTCAACTTTCGCTTCGGCGCGATCCCCGGCTTGAACACACGCTCCGTCGCCGACAACGCGAGCAGCGCGTTCAGTATCGTGTCGGGCGAGTTTCAGAACATCACGATCCTGATCGTCTATTTCATCGGCATCACGGCGACGGTGTGGCACTTCGCGAACGGCTTGTGGCTCTTCGCGGTGGACTGGGGCATCGTCATTGGCGAGCGCGCGCAACGCCTGATGGGCTATGCCTGCATCGGCTTCGGCGTCTTTCTGCTCGCCGTAGGGCTAAACGCGGCGATGGCGTTCGTGTGGGAAGGCGGACTCCTGGGAGGTCTCGTTAAATAAATGGCGACACCCGGCAAAGAAACTAAATTCGCCATCGTCGGCGGCGGACTCGCCGGACTCGCGGCGGCGATGAAGCTCGCAGAGGCAGGGCACTCGGTCGATCTCTTCTCGGTCGTCCCCGTCAAACGCTCGCACTCGGTCTGCGCGCAGGGCGGCATCAACGGCGCGGTCAACACGAAGGGTGAAGGCGACTCGCCCTGGAAGCACTTCGACGACACGGTCTATGGCGGCGACTTCCTCGCCAACCAGCCGCCCGTCAAAGCCATGTGCGAGATGGCTCCGTCGATCATCTATCTCTTCGACCGCATGGGCGTCCCCTTCTCGCGCACGCCCGAAGGGCTTTTAGATTTTCGACGCTTCGGCGGCACGCTCCACCACCGCACGGCTTTCGCGGGAGCTTCGACCGGACAACAACTCTTGTACGCGCTCGACGAGCAAGTCAGGCGTTACGAGGCGGCGGGCAAGGTCAGAAAGTATGAGCACTGGGAGATGATGTCGCTCATCCTCGACGACGCGCAGGTCTGCCGTGGTCTCGTCGCGATGGATAAGAGCACGCTTGAGCTGAAAGCCTTCCCAGCGGACGCCGTCATCATGGCGACCGGAGGTCCCGGTCTCATCTATGGCAAGTCAACCAACTCGATGGTCTGCACAGGCTCGGCGGTCTCGGCTTGCTATCAACAGGGCGCGCGCTACGCGAACGGCGAGTTCATACAGGTGCATCCGACTTCGATTCCGGGCGAGGACAAGCTGCGTTTAATGAGCGAGTCGGCGCGCGGCGAGGGCGGGCGCGTGTGGGTGCCAAAAGCTAAGGGAGACAAGCGCAACCCGTCTTCGATTCCGGAGAGCGAGCGTTGGTACTTCCTCGAAGAGAAGTACCCTGCATACGGCAACCTCGTCCCGCGCGACATCGCGACGCGAGAGATTTTTCAAGTCTGTCTTGAAGGGATGGGCATCGGTGGCGAGAATCAGGTCTATCTTGATCTGACACACATAGACGCCGCCACGCTCGACCGCAAGCTCGGCGCGATCCTCGAAATCTACGAAATGTTCGTCGGCGACGATCCGCGCCACGTCCCCATGCGCATCTTCCCCGGCGTGCACTATTCGATGGGCGGCTTGTGGGTAGATTTCAACCAGCGCACGAACATTCCGGGTCTGCTCGCCGCGGGCGAATGCGACTATTCGATCCACTGCGCGAACCGTCTGGGTG
>JAVXVR010000418.1:0-2851 GCA_032230165.1 Acidobacteriota bacterium
GAATTCATTCTCTACATGGTAGCGCTGATTTTCTCGTTGTCGGTGCATGAGATGCTGCACGCCTGGATGTCGAACCGCTTCGGCGATGACCTTGCTAAGCATAAGGGACGAATTTCCCTGAACCCTATCACACACGTCGATCCTATCGGGACACTTCTGTTCCCTGCCATTTCATTCTTTACACACGCTCCGTTGCTCGGGTGGGCACGACCGACGCCGGTCAATCCGTTAGCGTGGCGCAACAAGCGCGTGGCTAACTTCTGGGTTTCCATCGCGGGCATCCTCGGCAATCTCACCATCGCACTCGTCGCGGGCATAGTCATCGTTGCTTTGTTGCATGCCGGCGCGATCACGGTCGGGCGTGAGGAGTGGATCACAGCCGCAAACGCGAATGATGCGACGATGAAAGCCGTAGCGGCTCTGCTCGAAACATTCTTCACGCTGAATGTCGCGCTCGCGGTCTTCAACCTGTTCCCGATCCCGCCGCTCGACGGTAGCAAGATTCTGGCGAGCATCTTACCCGCGGGTTTCGAGTCGGCGCTGGATGCGCTCAATCAATTCGGATATCTACTGCTCATCGTCGCCCTCTTCACGGGTATTTTCGGCAAAATCTTTGGCGTCGTGATGCCGCTTGCCTGGTATCTTCTTGGAGTTTATTAATCGGCATGAGACGGATATTCAGCGGCGCGCAGCCGACCGGCAACTTTCACCTCGGCAACTACCTCGGCGCGCTGCGCAACTGGGTCGAGTTGCAGCATGAGTACGAGAGTCTCTTCTGCATCGTCAACCTGCACGCCATCACCCTCCCGCAAGACCCGAAACTCTTAGCCGCGAAGACGCGCGATCTGGCGCGCATCTATCTCGCCGCCGGGATCGATCCGAAAGTTTCCCTCATCTTCGTCCAGTCGGACGTGCCCGAACACGCCGAGCTGTCTTGGATTCTGAACTGCATGGCACGCATCTCGGAGCTTGAGCGCATGACGCAGTTTAAGGAGAAGGCGGCGAAGCAGCGCGAGGCGGTTGGCGCGGGGCTCTTGATGTACCCGGTGCTGATGGCGGCGGACATACTGCTCTACCAGACCGACCTCGTCCCCGTCGGTCACGACCAGAAACAGCACCTTGAGCTGACGCGCGACATCGCCGAGCGCTTCAACCGCGATTACGGCGAGACGTTTCGCGTGCCCGATCCGTTCATCCCGAAAGTCGGCGCGAAGATTCAATCCTTGAGCGAGCCAACGAAGAAGATGTCGAAGTCGGACGAGAACGCCGCCGGGAGCATCTTCCTGCTTGATGATGCCGACACGGTGCGACGCAAGTTCAAGCGCGCCGTCACGGATTCAGGCACGGAGATACGCTTCGACGCACAGCGTCCCGCGATCACAAACCTGCTGACCATCTATCAAATTTTAACGAATAGGTCGCCTGCGGAAGTCGAAGCGCAGTTCGAGGGCAAGGGCTACGCGCAGTTGAAGTCTGAGCTGGCGGAGACGACAATCGAGTTTCTGCGCCCGCTGCAAGAGCGCGCACGCGGTTACTCGGATGAAGAACTAGAACGCATACTCGACGAAGGGCGTGAGCGCGCGCAAGGAATAGCGCGCCCGACGCTCGATGAGGTGAAGGCGCGGCTCGGTCTGGTCGGGGCGCGACGCGCGTGAGGTCTGGTTGATGGAAGAGACGAGAGAGATGACGACAGCCGACGAAGGCGCGCAGACCGAAACTGCCGCAGCCGCGACGGTCGCGCACGCACAGGGAGCTGATGAGTCGGGCGTGGGCACAGGACAGTCTGAGCCCGAAGCCGTGATGCTGAACGTCGCTGGCGCACGCGCCGAAATCGTCTCGGAGCGCGGCGAGGGCGGCGACGAGTTGAAGCTCTATCTCGGCGACTTCGCGGGTCCGCTCGATCTCCTCCTCTACCTCATCCGGCAGGAGCAGGTGGACATCTACGACATCCCTGTGGCGCGCATCACGGACGAGTACCTACGCTACATACAGGCGATGAAGCAGTTGGACATCACAGTGGCGAGCGAGTTTCTGGTGATGGCGGCGCAGCTCATCGAGATCAAGTCGCGTATGCTGCTGCCGCCCGATCCTCTCGCCGCCGGGTCGGAGGAGGATCAGGACGATCCGCGCCGCGATCTGGTGGCGCGCCTGCTCGAACACCAGAAGTTCAAAGCCGCGGCGCAGATGTTGTGGTCGCGCGCGACCGTCGAGCAGGGCGTCTATACGCGCGCGCCGATTGAGACGGACAAGGCGAACCCGGAGGTCTCGGTCGGCGTCTTTGATCTGCTCAAGGTCTTTCAGGAAATTCTCGCGCGACGCAAGCAGGAAGCGCTCATGGAGATCGAGCGCGACGAGGTGACGATGGCGCAGATGCTCGAACGACTCCGCAACATGATCTTGAGCGCGGGCGAGTTGAACCTGCGGCAGTTCTTCGAGCGCGCCCAGTCGAGACGCGAGCTGGTCTTGGCTTTCCTCTCCGTGCTCGAACTCGTGCGCACGACCGAGGTGCAACTCATCCAGCGCGAGACCTTCGGCGACATCGTCGCGCGCGTGAGCAGTTAAGCAGGCGAAAGCAATGAGCAGAAACAGAAAAGAACTGGACGAAGAAGTCGCGGCGGCAACCGTCGCGGGCGAAGACGTGAGCGCGGTCGAAGAGACGACTGCGGGCGACGACATGGTTAACGCCATGGTTGACGAGGAAGACTTCGAGGACGGCGGGAATGAGGGCGACGAGGTTGACGACGAGATCGTCATCCACAGCGCGGACGCCGAAGACCTTGCCGAACGCATGGCGGTGCTCCAGCGCGAGCAGCGCGGGCGCGCGGAGTCGTCGTCGTCCGAAGGCGCGGAC
>JAVXVR010000489.1:0-16789 GCA_032230165.1 Acidobacteriota bacterium
CTATGCAATATACGGAGCAAAAGTCCTAAAAGGATGGACGAATAGCGGTCATAAAGCGAGGCGAGCGCCGCCTCGTCGCCCCGCGCGACGGCGTGGAGCAGTGCGGTGTCGGCTGTTTGTTCGCGCGTATCGGGCAAGCGGTTCAAACTTTGCAGGAGTCTGCGGGGGACAAGACGGCGGTTCGGTTAGTCGTGAAGCGAGGAACAATTTACCACGGAGGACACAGAGGGGCACGGAGGAAACACAAAAATCAAATATTAAATTTCGGATTTGGAATCCGGTGATCGAATATTCTTCGCGTCTCCTGCGTGCTCCCCCGTGACATCCGTGATGAATTGATCTTTGATCGGCTCAAGCCGAAGCTCACGCGACGGTGATCTCCGGCGAGAGATAAACGTCCTGGATGGCGTTGAGAAGTTCGACGCCCTCAGCCATCGGGCGCTGGAAAGCTTTGCGACCAGAGATGAGTCCCATGCCGCCGCCGCGCTTGTTAAGGACGGCGGTGCGCACCGCATCAGCCATGTCGCTCTGCCCCTTCGACTCGCCGCCGGAGTTGATCAAGCCGCAGCGACCCATATAGCAGTTGGCGACCTGATAGCGCACCAGATCAATCGGGTTCTCAGTCGTCAGCTCTTCGTAAATCTTCTTGCTGGTCTTGCCGTATGCGCCTTCCTTGTTCATCGCCGTGTAGCCGCCGTTACGTTCCGGCAGCTTCTGCTTAATGATGTCCGCCTGAATGGTCACGCCGAGGTGATTCGCCTGACCCGTCAGATCAGCCGCCGTGTGCATGTCGCCTTCCGGCGTCTTGAACTTCGGGTTGCGCAGGTAGCACCAGAGGATCGTCGCCATCCCAAGCTCGTGCGCGTAGGCGAACGACTCGCTGATCTCAGTGATCTGTCGCGTGGATTCTTCCGAGCCGAAATAGACGGTCGCGCCGATGGCTGTGGCGCCCATGTCGTAAGCCTGATCGACCGTGCCGAAGAGCACTTGATCAAACTTGTTCGGGTAGGTCAGAAGTTCGTTGTGGTTGATCTTGACGATGAAGGGAATCTTGTGCGCCCAGCGGCGCGCGACGACGCCGAGCACGCCGAAGGTCGAGGCGACGGCGTTGCAGCCGCCCTCGACGGCGAGGCGGACGATGTTTTCAGGATCGAAGTACTGCGGGTTCGGCGCGAACGACGCGCCCGCCGAATGCTCGATGCCTTGATCGACGGGGAGGATCGAAAGGTAGCCCGTGCCAGCGAGCCGTCCGTACGCGAACAGCGTTTGGAGCGAGCGCAGCACGCGCGGGTTTCTGTCCGACTGCGCCCAGACGCGATCAACGAAGTCGGGACCCGGAACTTGAATCTGATCTTTCGGGATGCCGCGCGCCGTGTAGTCGAGTATCGTCCGCGCGTCCGCGCCGAGCAGTTCCTCGACGCGCGCCGCGCCCGCGTCCTCGCGTTTGAGTTCGGTTGCCATGAGCTTCTCAATCCTCCTGCCGCTAAAAAGGAGTGAAATCAACCAGTTTGTAGATAAGGCAAAGCAACTGTTTCGGGGGCAATTATATCATAATACGGCACGCAGGCGACGATTTCGCGCGCCGGTTAAGCCGGGCGCGTTCGCGGGCGATGTGGTGCGGCGTGTACATCGTTTCACGCCCCCCCGTCTCGCTTGATCTCTCGCGCTGGCGTGCCTTAAAATCCCCCGTTCGCGCGCACCCCTGACTGGCTTGCCCTGCCGCACGCCAGCACTTTAAACGTCCCGTTTAGCCGTCCGGCGCGTCGCGCCG
The DNA here is from genome assembly GCA_032230165.1 of Acidobacteriota bacterium. GTDB lineage: Bacteria > Acidobacteriota > Blastocatellia > Pyrinomonadales > Pyrinomonadaceae > JAIVGV01. The sequence continues at coordinate 1,772 of JAVXVR010000489.1, forward strand.
CGATCTCATCCGCGAAAGGTGAAAAGTGATGTTGCGTTACCCTCGTCTGTTCTCCCGCGTATCCTTGTGTCTGCTCTTCGCTGCCTGCGCCTCTGTGCGCGCCCTCGCCTCGTCCGACCCCGACTGGAAGCCCATCGATCCGGCGCAGCTTGCCATGAAGTCTCCTCTGGTCGAAAAGGACGCCGACGCCGAGGCGATCTTCTGGGAGGTGCGCGCCGACGACGACTCCGAAGACTTCGTCATGTCGAACTACATCCGCGTCAAAATCTTCACCGAGCGCGGTCGCGACGCGCAGAGCAAGGTGGAGATTCCCTACTTCGAGGGCACGCGGATCAAGGACATCGCCGCGCGCACGATCAAGCCCGACGGCTCAATCGTCGAGCTGAAGAAGGAAGACATCTTCGAGAAGAAGATCGTCAAGGGTGGCGGCTTCACGCTCAAGGCGAAGGCGTTTGCGCTGCAAGGCGTCGAGCCCGGCTCGATCATCGAGTACCGCTGGCGCGAGGTCTATGAGAACTCGTCGGCGCAGTACGCGCGCCTCCAGTTTCAGCGTGACATCCCGGTCGAGAGCATCACGTACCAGATCAAACCCTCGGCGCACTACACGGGCGCGAGCGCCGTTCGCTTCCAGACTTTCCACATGGACGTGCCGAAGTTCAGCAAGGGGAAGGACGGCTTCTACACGACGACCGTCTCGAACGTGCCCGCCTTCCACGAGGAGACGCGGATGCCGCCAGAGGATCAGGTGCGCCGCTGGATGCTCCTCTACTACTCTGCGGATGAGAAGCCCAATCCGCAAGAATACTGGAAGCAGATCGGCAAGGCGCTCAACGACATCTTCAAGGAGAACGTCAAGGTCAACGACGACGTGAAGAAGGCGGCGACCGAGATCGTCGGCGACGCGCAGACGCCCGACGAGAAACTCCAACGCCTCTACGACTACTGTCGCCTCAAGATTAAAAACCTGAGCGACGACGCTTCCGGTCTGACCGACGACGACCGCGCGAAGCTCATCAAGAAGAACGCCAAGCCCGCCGACACGTTGAAGAGCGGGCAGGGCACGGGCGATCAAGTCGATCAGTTGTTCGGCGCGCTTGCCGTCGCCGCTGGCTTCGACGCGCGCCTCGCGCTGATGGCTGACCGCAGCCGCATCTTCTTCGATCCGACCTTCGCGGACTTCTATTTCCTGCGGCACGGCAACGCCAACATCGCCGTTAAGGTCGGCGACCAGTGGCGCTTCTTCGAGCCATCGCGCACCTACGTGCCCTACGGGATGCTGCCCTGGCAGGCGGAGATGGAGGACGCGCTCGTCGGCGACTCGAAGGAAGCCTTCTTCGTCAAGACGCCGCTCTCGCCGCCCGACAAGTCTCTGGAGAAGCGCACGGCGAAGCTCAAGCTGCTCGATGACGGCACGCTCGAAGGCGACGTGAGGATCGAGTACACGGGTCATCTCGGCAACGACAAGAAGGAGTACAACGACGACGACTCGGCGCAGCAGCGCGAAGACACCCTGCGCGCGATGGTCAAGACTCACCTGAGCACGGCGGAGGTCTCCGACGTGAAGATCGAGAACGTGAGCGATCCCGTCAAGCCGTTTGCCTACACCTACAAGGTGCGCGTGCCCGGCTACGCGCAGCGCACCGGCAAGCGGCTCTTCCTCCAGCCCGCCTTCTTCGAGCACGGCACGTCGCCGCTCTTTGCGACGAGCGACCGCAGCAACATGGTCTATTTCAGCTATCCGTGGTCTGAGGAGGACACGGTCGAGATCGAGCTGCCGGAAGGCTTCGCGCTCGACAATGCCGATGCCCCCCAGCCCTTCGCCGCGCAGGACGTGAGCAAGTATGACGTACACATCAGCGTGACGAAGGACGGGCGCAAGCTTATCTACCAGCGCTCGTTCTTCTTCGGCGGCGGCAAATCCGGGCTGCTCTTCCCCGTCGCCTCCTACCCGCAGCTCAAGACTCTCTTCGATGAACTGAACAAACGCGACAACCACACGATCACGCTCAAGCAGGGCGCGGCAACGACCGCCGCCACCGCCCCACCGCCCAACTCGAACTGAGCGTGCGACGCCGACAAAGTTCAAAGCGGCGGCGCGATCAAGCACGTGCTTGATCGCGCCGCACCCGAAAGGTCTCTCTAAGTTTTATCGAGGTACAGTGAACATGTTTTACCGTCTCGCCGCCTGCGCCCTCTTACTCTCTGCCCTCTCTGCCTCCGCGCTTGCGCGCGTCGGCGACGACGCCCCTGCGTGGCTCACGCAAGCCGCCGCCGGGAGCGCGCCCGCCTATGCGCAGGACGTGACGGCGGTCGTCCTCGTCAACGACAAGCGCATGGAGATCGCGCCCGACGGTCGCGTCACGACGACGACGACCTACGTCGTGCGCGTGCTGCGGCGCGAGGGGCGCGACTACGCCTCTGCGCGCGAGTTGTATCTGACCGACACGGGCAAGGTGCGCGAGTTCCATGCGTGGCTCCTGCGCCCTTCGGGGCAGATGAAGAAGTACGGCAAGGACGAGACGCTCGACTTCGCCGCCGAGCCCAACGACATCTACAACGAGTATCGCTACAAAGCGATTCTGGCTAAAGACGACGCCGAGCCCGGCGCGGTCTTCGGCTATCAGGCGGTGAGCGAGGATCGCTCGATCATGAGCCAGGAGGGTTGGAACTTTCAGAGCAACCTGCCGACGCTCGTCTCGCGCTTCACGCTCGCGCTGCCCACGGGCTGGCGCGCTTCGGACGTGACCTTCAACCACGAGAAGATCACGCCCACAGTCTCCGGCTCGACCTACACGTGGGAACTTAAGAACCTCCCGCCCATCCCGGAAGAGCCCGCGAGTCCCGCGTGGACGAATATCGTCCCGCGCCTCGCCGTCAGCTACTTCCCCGCAGAGGGCGCGCAGGCTCCCAACGTCCGCGCCTTCGCGAACTGGACGGATGTGTCGCGCTGGGTGACGGAGATATCGGACGCCTCCGCCGACTCGAACGACGCGCTCGCCACCAAGGCGATGCAGTTGACCGCGACGGCGAAAACCGAGCTGGAAAAGATTCAGGCAATCGCGCGTTTCGTCCAGACGATCCAGTACATCTCCATAGACCTCAACGTCGGTCGCGGCGGCGGCATCCGCCCGCGCCCCGCCACGCAAGTTCTCGCCAAAAATTACGGCGACTGCAAGGACAAGGCGAACCTCATGCGCGCGATGTTGAAGGCGGTCGGCATCAAGTCGTATCTGGTCGCGATCTATCTGGGCGATCCGAACTTCGTGCGCGAGGAGTGGTCGTACCCTTATCAATTTAACCACTGCATCATCGCCGTCAAAGTCTCCGACGAGACGAAAGCGCCGACCATCATCACACATCCGAAGCTCGGCAGACTTCTCATCTTCGATTCGACGGACGACTCGACGCCTGTGGGCGATCTGCCCGACATGGAGCAGGGCTCGCTCGCGCTCATCGTCGCGGGCGAAGACGGCTCACTCGTGCGTATGCCGACCACACCGCCCGAAGCGAATCAGTTGGAGCGCACCGCCGAAGTCACGCTCTCAGGCGACGGCTCGATTGCGGCGACGCTGCACGAACGTTTCCTCGGTCAGTCGGCGAGCGACGCGCGCCGCGAGTTTCGCGGACTGTCGCGCCCCGAATACGCAGGGGTCATCGAGCACTGGATCGCGCGCGGCGCGACGGGCGCGAAGGTCTCGAAGGTCGAGCCGGCGGATGACCGCGAGGCGGGTCGCTTCGCGCTCGACGTTGACTTCAGCGCGGCGGGCTACGGTCAACTGATGCAAGGACGCCTCCTCGTCTTCAAGCCCGCGATTGTCTCGCGCCGCGAGTTCCTAAACTTCACGGGCGGCGCGCGCAAGCACCCGGTCGTGTTCGAGCCGCACGCCTTCAGCGAGTCGGTCAAGGTGAATCTGCCCGCGGGCTTCGACGTGGACGAGTTGCCCGACCCCGTCAAGCTCGACGCGCCGTTCGGGACTTATTCGGCGAGCTACGAGGTCAAGGATGGTCAGCTCCGCTTCACGCGCAGCTTCGTCCAGCGCGCCGCGACCATTCCGGCGGAACAGTACGCGCAGGTGCGCGGCTTCTTCGAACGCATCCGCGCCGCCGAACAGTCGCCGGTCGTGCTGGCAAAGAAGTGACGCGGGCTCACTCTCAAAAATAGGAGTAGCAAATTCAAGCGGGCTCGAAGAACATTCTTCGAGCCCGCTTGAATTTTAGGAAGACCCGGCACTCGCGGACTGACTAAAGACTCGGCGGCACGTTAAGACCCTTAAGTGTGTTATAGGCGGCGAAGAATTTGAGCAGGGCGTTCGCCATCACGCGGTGACCTTCGTTGTTCGGGTGGATCAGCTCGCCGAAGAGGCTTTGCGTCGCGGGGTAGCTGCCCTCCATCAGTTCGGGGATTTCGAGATACGGGATGCCCTGCGAGTTGGCGGCGACGCGCAGCGCGTCGCGGGTTTCTTTGACGCGCGCGGCTTCGGGCGGATCGGTCACGGCGTCGCGATAGACCGTGCCGACGAGGACGGCGCGTGCGCCGTTACTTTCGGCGAGCCGCGCCACTTCGATCATGTTCGCGGCGAACTCCGCGGGCGCAACGCGCGGCATCGTCGCCGGACGGGGCTGCTCGCTCGCGGCGCGGCGTCGCTGCATCCAGAGCGCGAGGTGCGCGAGCATCTGGCTGTTAGAGATGAGACGGCGGTAGGCGACGTGCGACCAGTCTCCGGGCATCAGCTCGCGGTCGCTCTGCGAGCGCAAGCCCACGTCGTTCCAGCCGAAGTTCGCCGTCACCACGTCAGGTTCTAGCCAGTCAATGTCGCGGCGGAGCCAAGCCAAGCCTTGATAGCTCGTGTAGCCGGGGACGGCGAGCGCGATGACTTCGATCTCGCGACCGGGGTTTGCCGCGCGCAGAGCACGTTCGAGGAGCTGTGGGTAGGGCAGCCAGTTCGGATTGTAGTCTTTCGGTCGCTCAGCCCAGACGACGGGGACGCGGTAGCCGAACGTCACAGAGTCGCCGAGGCAGACGACGCGGAACGCGCCCGGTCGCTTGCGACGGATGTCGCCCTCATGCCTGAGACCCTGCGCGTTCGTCGAGACCACGGTGAAGTCCCAGATGACGTGATCTAGGTTCGGCTTCACACGCCAGAACAGAAGGGGATCGCCCTCGAAGATCGTGACGCGGTCACGGTCTATGAAGTTCGACTGCGTGCGCTGTGCTTCGACGAGTGATTCGAGCGGCGACACGTGCGGCAGCGCGAGGCGCACACCCGCTTCCATTGTGATGAGCACGAGCGCAAAGATGAGATAAGGGATCGAGAGGTAGAGCAGCCGCCTGCGCGGCGAGGGCTGGCGCGCGTTTTCAGGAAACTCACGCGCGCCATCGGAGTTTTGCGCGCCCGACACTTGTGTGCCGACCGCGCGCGCGGCGGCGCGATGCTGCCCGGCTTTGCGTTCGCGTCTCTTCGCCATCCCGCTCGCTCGGTCTCACTCGGCGGCAGCCGCCGCCACTTCCGCGCCCATCCGACACTCGAGCGACGCGCGCCAGACGCTCTCCAACTCTTCGACGCCCGCAGCGATCTCTTCTCTGTCGTCTATCTTGATGATCAGGCGATTTCCGCCGACGTGCCCCAGGAGCGTGAAAGGACAGCCCAACTCCGTCGCGATCTCGCGGACACGCGCGACCGCCGATTGCGTGAGGCTCACGACGATGCGCGAGGGCGACTCGCCGAAGAGCGTGGCGGCGGCGCGCTCCCGCACGGTCGCGTTAGCCCACGCGGTCGAGTTGAGCGCAATGTCCGCACCCACGCCCGCGCGGTTGAGCGAAGAGAAGCACGACTCGGCAACGGCGACCGCGAGCCCGCCATCAGAACAGTCGTGCGCCGAACGCAACAAGCCTTCGCCCGCCGCGCGCAGACATGTCTCCTGCACAGCCTTCTCAAGTTCGAGCGAGAGCGAAGGAAGACTGCCGTGAGCGATCATCTCTTCGGTCGTGTAGCCCCAGACCGTCGCCGCGTACTCGCTGATCGAGAGCGCTCTGCTTGTCGTGCCGAGTATCGCGATCACATCTCCCTCGCGTTTGAAGCCCGGCTGGATAACGCGGCTCACCTCTTCGATGAGACCGACCATGCCGATGACTGGTGTGGGCAAGATGCCGCGCCCTTCGGTCTCGTTGTAGAAAGAGACGTTGCCACTGATGACCGGCGTGTCGAAGGCGCGGCACGCCTCCGCCATCCCATCTATCGTCTCGGAGAACGCCCACATCACCTCTGGGCGTTCGGGCGAAGCGAAGTTCAGACAGTTCGTCACGGCGAGGGGTCGCGCGCCGACGCAGACGACGTTGCGCGCCGCTTCCGCGACGATCAATTTCGCGCCCTCGCGCGGGCTTGCGGCGCAGTAGCGACCGTTGCCGTCGAGACACATGGCGAGCGCGCGCCGCGTCTCCTTGATGCGGACGACCGCCGCGTCCGCGCCCGGCAAGACAGCCGTGTTCGTGCGCACCATGTGATCGTACTGCCGGAAGACCCAATGCTTCGACGCGACGTTCGTCGAGGCGAGGAGGAGTCGCAACGCCTCGGTGTGATCTGTTTGTCCGTCGTCCGTTGTCCGTTGTCTGTTGTTTGTCTGAGGCTCGTCGTCTTCAAAGATGGGCGCGGTCGGCGGCGCAGGCGAGATGGGAGCGATGCCGCCACCGACAGCTATGTTTTCATCCTTCGTCGTCTCAACTTTGTCTGCCCGTTCAGGCGCGCGCATCGGTCGCTCATAGAGCGGCGCTTCGTCGGTCAGGAAGCTGACGGGGATGTCCGCGACCGTGCCCTCGTGATACATGATCTGCACGCGCGAGGTGTCCGTGACGCGCCCCACCACGACGGCATCAAGGTCCCAATGCTTGAAGATGTCTATGACCTGCCGCTCTCTTCCCTTGTGCGCGACGATGAGCATGCGCTCCTGCGACTCCGACAGCATGATCTCGTAAGCCGACATCGCGGTCTCACGCTGCGGGACGAGCGTCAGATCGAGTTCTAATCCAGTGCCAGCGCGCGCCGCCATCTCGCACGAAGATGAAGTTAATCCAGCGGCGCCCATGTCTTGAATTCCGGCGACCGCGCCCGAGCGCATCGCTTCGAGGCACGCTTCCAAGAGCAGTTTTTCGAGGAACGGATCGCCGACCTGCACGGTCGGGCGTTTCTCCAGAGCCTCTTCGTCAAACTCTGCTGATGCCATCGTCGCGCCGTGGATGCCGTCCCTGCCGGTTTTTGCGCCGACGTATAGAACAGGATTGCCGACGCCCTCGGCGCGACCGAAGAAGATTTGATCGTGGCGCACGAGTCCAAGCGCGAAAGCGTTGACGAGCGGATTCTGTGCGTAGGCATCGTCGAACGCGACCTCGCCGCCGACGGTCGCGACGCCAAAGGCGTTGCCGTAATGTGCGATGCCTGCGACGACTCCGGCGAGTAAGCGTCGGTTGCGCGCGCCATGTCGTGGATCGTCGAGCGAGCCGAAGCGCAGACTATTCATCGAGGCGACGGGGCGTGCGCCCATGGTGAAGATATCGCGAAGGATGCCGCCGACGCCGGTCGCCGCGCCCTGAAACGGCTCAATGAACGAAGGGTGGTTGTGCGACTCGACCTTAAACGCCGCGCACCAGCCGTCGCCCACGTCCACCACTCCGGCGTTCTCGCCCGGCGGCACGACGACGCGCGCGTTACGCGTCGGGAGCCGCTTCAGGTGAATGCGCGAAGACTTGTAGGAACAGTGCTCCGACCACATGACGGAGAAGACGCCCAGCTCGACCATCGTCGGCTCTCTCCCCATCAACGTCTTGATGCGTTCGTATTCTTCCGGTGTGAGGTTGTGCGCGGCGATCTGTTCGGGTGTGATGAGTTCCATGAAAAAAGCTAACGGGCGGCAGTTGACGAAGAACGGGGAAGCATAAGCCCACGCGAGGCGAAAGGCAAAAGTAAAAAGGCAAACTGAAGAAGGCAAAAGTAAAAAGGTAAAAGGCAAAAGTGAAGACGGGTCGCCGCCTTACTTTTGCCTTTTTACTTTTGCCTTTTGCCTTATTTGTCGGCGAGAACTTTGTCGAGGGCTTCGCGCAGCTCTTTCGGATCGATGCGACCGAAATGTTTGAAGACCATTTTCCTTTCGCGGTCGTAGAGGAACGTCGCGGGCATGTCGCCGCCCCACGTCGCGTCAACCTCATTGATGGCTGCGCCCATGTCGGGCACGTTCAAAAGGTACGCGGGCATCGGGGCTTTCATCTGTTGCAAGAACTTCGGCACGCCCGTCTTGATCTCGGAGATGTCGTCGCCGGAGACGACGACGAACGCGAGCCCGCGATCCTTGTAGTCTTTGTTGACACGGACGAGATCGGGAAACTCCGCGCGGCATGGATCACACCACGTCGCCCAGAAGTTGACGAGCAACGGTCGCGCCTTCGCCGCGTCCGCCACATCAGCGTCGCGCTGCAACAGTTTTTTCAAGCCTTCGAGATCAATCTCTGTGACGGTCGGCGCGGGAGTGGCAGTCGGAGGAGAAGTTTTCGCGCGCGAGACGGACGCACGCCGTGAGCCGCGCGCACGCGCCTTGCCCTGCCGCGCCGCCGTCGCGTGAGCGGTGGTGAGGCAGAGACAGATGGCGAGCGCGAGTGTCTTAAGGAGTCGCATCTTTTACATGCTGCCAGCGCGCTTGATCGAGCAGCCGAAGGCTTTCACATCGGCGCGCTCGACCTGTTTGCCTTCGAGCGTGGCTTCGATGGCGTTGCGCAGGTGGTTGGTGTTGACCATCACGGGGTTCATCGAGTTATCAATCGCGCCGTGATAGACGAGCTTGCCCGAAGCGTCGAGGAAGAAGGCTTCGGGCGTGTGTCCCGCGCCGAGGCGGTCGGCGATGCGGTTGTCTTTATCTTTCAAGATGACGAAGTTGAGATTCTTCTCTTTGGCGTGCGCCTTCACGTCTGCCGGCGACTCGGTCGAGTTCGCATTGATGCCGACGACGGCGACGCCGCGCGCTTTGTAATCCTCGTAGAGTTTCTCCATGCGCTCGTTGTAGGCGTTCGAGACGGGGCACTGCACGGCGATGAAGATCAAGACCGTGCCGTGCTTGCCCTTGAGCGACGCGAGCGTGTGCTCCTGCCCGTCCACGTCGGCGAGCTTGAAGTCTTCGACCATCGCGCCAAGCCGCACGGGCGCGGGCGAGGCGCTGTCGTCTGTGGCGCGCGCCGACGGCGAGGCGGCGAAGGCGGCGAGCGCGAAAGCGAAGACGAGGGCGGCTGCTGCGGGGTAAAACTTTTTCATTCCAAACTCCTTTTCGAATTTCCGAGGGAGACGAAAGATTAGCACAAAAAAGTCTGGAGTCTGGAGTCGCGAATCTGGAGTCGGAAGATAAAATCTTTTGACTCTAGACTCCAGACTCCAGACTCCAGACTTTTTTGAGCGTGAACCGCCAGAGCATACGGTTCTCCGCCGCGTCGAATTCGTGTCGGGCAGAGGTGACGCGCCAGAAGCCCGCGTGCTGCCAGCGCCCCGTGCCGAGCTTGTTGAAGAGCGGAACTGAGTGTCCGCTCTCGATGGCGGCGAGCAGCGCGCGGTTGGCGGGTGTCAAATGTTGATCGCCGTGGCGACCCGCGCCGGTGTAGTGGATCGTTTCGGGGTCATCCGCGTCATGTCGGTCGGGATAGCATGGGTTGATGCGACCGAAGTCCGTGAGGAGCGAGACGAGGCGACCATTGCGCTGATAGACGCCGTTGCGTATGCGGTGCGTGCGGTTGACTTCAGCCCAGGAGAGAATTTCGCCGGATGGAGTCTCAGACGTTGGGACGTCGTCCGTTTGCGGTGGAGTTGCTCCGGCGCGCTGCTCTGTTCGTCCGACCTTCATCGTTCAGAGAGTTGATAGATCGGCGCGCTGATTCAACGGCTCTGATTCTGCTTGCCGCCGATGAGCAGCAGGACGATCCCAGCGACGACGCCCATCGGCGCGAGCGCTATCGCCAGAATCAGGAGCAGGTGGATGAGCCCGCCCGCAGTGAAGCCCGTGACGAGACCGAGTAGCCAGACGAGCAGCATTAAGCCGCACAGCGCGAGAGTTCCGACGAGGACGATGAGACCCGCTTTGCGCAAAATGCGCGCCCTCCTTCAGTTGAACGTCAGACGTGGGCGGCGAGCGTCGAGGCGAGCGAGCGGAAGACGCCGCGCCCGTCCGATGAGCCGAGCAATTCTTCGCAGGCGCGCTCCGGGTGCGGCATGAGCCCGAAGACGTTGCGCGCGCGGTTGCAGATGCCGGCGATTGAGTCGCGCGAGCCGTTCGGGTTCGCCGCGTCGGTCGTGCGCCCCTCTGCATCGCAGTAGCGCACGACGACGCGATCCTCACGCCGCAACTCAGCCATCGTCGCGTCGTCGCAGGTGTAGTTGCCCTCGGCGTGCGCGATGGGGAGACTCAGCACGTCGCCGCGCCGCAGCTCGTTCGTGAACGGCGTGTCAACAGTCTCGACACGGACGTTCAAGTGCTCGCAGATGAAATGCAGATCGCGGTTGCGCATCAGCGCGCCCGGCAGCAGTCCCGCCTCGCACAGAATTTGGAAGCCGTTGCAGATGCCGAGCACGAGCCCGCCGCGCGCCGCGAACTCTTTGACCGAACGCATGACGGGCGAAAAACGAGCGAGCGCACCAGCACGCAAATAGTCGCCGTAGGAGAAGCCGCCGGGGAGGATGACGGCGTCGTACCCGGCGAGATCAGTCTCCTTGTGCCAGATGAAGGAGACGGGCTGCCCGACGTGCTTCGAGATGACGTGGTAGGCGTCGTGGTCGCAGTTCGAGCCGGGGAAGATGATGACGCCGAATTTCACTCTCCCACCTCCACGCGGAAATCCTCGATCACAGGGTTCGACAAAACGTCGCGCGCCATGCGTTCGGCGACGCTGCGCGCGTCCGCATCAGACACGGACTCATCGAGCGCGATCTCGAAATACTTGCCCTGCCTGATGTCCTCGATGCCGCCGAAGCCCAACTGCTCGACCGAATGCTGGATCGCCTTGCCTTGTGGATCGAGCACACTGGGTTTTAGCGTGACGTAAACTTTTGCTTTCACCTTAATCACCACTTCATCTGAAGAGTATGAGCCGCTACTATTCCAACGGATACCTTTTTATCACGCAGCTACTTTGATCGCCACTTTCCCACAGCGCGACTTTGTAATGATCGTCGCCGTCTAATCCATCTTCACTCAAATCGTCTAGGTTGCCGTAATAAACACGCGCGCGATAACTACCCGGACGGACGTTAATGCGCGCGGCATCGGGGAAGAAGTCTGTGCAGCCTGCGACAACTATTTTCCCTGACGGCACGTCAATGCCACATTCAGTGATATGATCCCACTCATCCGCGTTATAGGCTGGCTCGGAATCATGGACTTCAACCTCGACAGGCACGTCCATGTTTCGCACTGTTCCCACGCCTATCGTTCCATGCGCGAGCGCAAGCAAGTCTTTCACAGCTTGTTCAGACCAACTATCTGACAAATCTCCATCCGCGCCTTCGTCTTGAAGATAAAATTGATGATAGTCGGCAAAGAGCGTGAAGCTGTAGCTTGCTATCTTCATATCACTACTACGAACTCATGCCCTCTCGAAAACGCGCGCTAAGATTTTATCGACGTTGCGCAGGTAGTGTGCGGGCGCAAAGACCTGCTCGATCTGTTCGCGCGAGAGATGCGAAGCGATCTCTTTGTCTGCGAGGACGCGCTCGCTAAAACTCCCGCCCTCATCCCAAGTCTTCATGGCGTTGCGCTGCACCCAGTCGTAAGCCTCTTCGCGCGAGACGCCGCTTCGCGTGAGCGCGAGCAGGAGTTGACCGCTGAAGACAAGCCCGCGCGTGGCGTTTAAGTTTTCGAGCATACGTGCGGGATAGACGACGAGCGTGTCTATGAGCGAGGTCGCCTTGGCGAGCATGTAGTCGAGCGCGATTGAAGAGTCGGGGAGGATGACGCGCTCGGCGGAGGAGTGCGAGATGTCGCGCTCGTGCCAGAGTGCGACGTTCTCAAGTCCCGCAACCGCGTAGCCGCGAACAATGCGCGCCATGCCGCAGATGCGCTCCGAGAGAATGGGGTTGCGCTTGTGCGGCATCGCGCTTGAACCTTTTTGCCCGGCGCGGAAACGCTCCTGCGCCTCGCGCACTTCGGTGCGTTGCCAGTGGCGGATTTGCAGCGCGAACTTGTCGAGCGAAGAAGCGACGACGGCGAGCGTTGTCAGGTACTCGGCGTAAACGTCGCGCTGGATGATCTGCGTCGAGACGGCGGCAGCTTTTAGACCAAGCCGCGCGCAGACTTTCTCTTCAACTTCCGGGTCGAGATGCGCGAACGCTCCGACCGCTCCGCTAATTTTTCCCGTCGCTACGCCCGCGCGCGCGCGCTCCAAACGCACGCGGTTGCGACGCATCTCGTCGAACCAGAGCGCGAAGGTGAGACCGAACGAGGTCGGCTCGGCGTGGACGCCGTGCGTGCGTCCGACCTGCGGCGTGTCTTTGAACTCATAGGCACGACGTTTCAAGACTTCGAGCAGCGCGTCAACTTTGGCGAGCAGCAGATCGCACGAGTCGCGCAAGAGAAGCGCGTTCGCCGTGTCAACAACATCTGATGAAGTCAGACCGTAGTGGACGAACCGCGATGCCTCACCGATCTGTTCGGCAAGCGCGGTCGTGAACGCGATCACGTCGTGGTCGGTCGTCCGCTCGATCTCGTTGATGCGCTCGACCGTGAACGAAGCCTTCGACTTGATCTCTGCAAGAGCCTCGCGCGGGATCGTGCCCATCTCCGCGTGCACTTCGCAGACGGCGATCTCAACGTCGAGCCACTTCTGAAAGCGAGCAGCTTCCGACCAGAGCGCGCCCATTTCGGGGAGTGTGTAGCGGGAGATCATAGTTACAGGTTCCAAGTTTCAGGTTTCAGGTTCAAGCCTCAGAACTTGAAACTTGGAACCTGTAACTTGAAACTCATTTCAACGCGTCCGAGTTAACACTGTAGCGCGCGAGCTGCCAGCGCCCCTGCCGCTCGACGAGCGTGAAGGACTCGATGGCGTCGGCGCGCTCGAACTTGGTGTTGTAGCTGATGCTGAGCGTGTGACCGACAGCACCGCCCGCGTCCGCCTGCTCGGTGGCGCGCACGGGGACGCGGCTCTGCACGCGACCGAGCCGGTCGCGCACGCGTGCGAGAATCTTTTCGCTCTCTTCCGGGCTGACGGTCGCGCGCCACTCGTCCGCCGCGCCCGCGTAAATCTGGCTGAAGTTGCCCGCGGCGATCGCGTCGGTCAAGTCGTCCACGACGTTCTGCGCGCCCGACGGCAGACCACTGCGATGCTGATCGACCGCGCAACCAGACAATAAAGGAAAAGTAAAAATTAAAAAGGCAAAAGTGAAGACGTGTCGCCGCCTTGCTTTTGCCTTTTGCCTTTTTAATTTTGCCTTGAGTTTCACAGTTCTATCCACGGCGTCGGTTCTTTGGCGTGCGAGAGCGTGATGCGTGTGGTCGTCTGGAAGAGCATGCCGCGTTCTTTGAGCGCCGACTCGGCGTTGATCTGCGCGACGTAAGGGTTGTTGGCGCGCTGCGAGAGGTGCGCCAGCACGACGTGTTCGGCGCAGCCGTCGAAGTCGTCGCGCAGCCACTCGGCGATGTCCTCGTTCGAGAGATGCCCGGTGCGCGACAAGATTCGCTGCTTCAACTCCCAGGGATAGACCGAGCACGCCTTTAACATGTCGCGGCTGTGGTTCGACTCGATGACGATGGCAGCGCAACCGCGCAGACGCTCTTTGATCAGAGTCGTGACGTGACCGAAGTCCATCAGCGTCGCGACACGGACGCCGTCGTGCATGGCGGTGAAACCGAAGTTGTCGGCGGCGTCGTGCGGGACGGTGAAGGGGTGGAAGTCGATCTCGCCGATGCGGAAGTCCTGACTCGAACAGATTTCAACCGTGCGATCCCGCACCGCCTCGTAGCGTTTGCGAAACTCGTCCGAGCCGTCCGGGTAGCGCTCGCCGACGTAGGCTTCGAGCGTTTCGCCGGAGACATAGACCGGGCAGTCGAGGGATTTCAACAGCACGCGCAAGCCCCCCGCGTGATCGCTGTGCTCGTGCGTGATGATGACGCCATCGAGCCGTGCGGCGTCGCAACCCACGAGCGCGAGGCGTCGCACAGTCTCTTTCGCACTCAAGCCCGCGTCAACGAGCACGCTCGTCTGCCCCGCGCAGATGAGCAGGGCGTTACCCGTGGAGCCGCTTCCTAGAACCGTTAACCTCATTCGATTAAGTTCCAAGTTGCAGGTTCAAGATTCCAAGTTGGAGCCTAGAGCTTGAAACTTGAAACCTTGAACTTGCAACTTGAGACTCATATTTCCAGACGCGCGCGATCAACTTTGAAACCGTTCAAGTCGCCGAGCGCGCCGAAGGCGATCTGCTCGGTCGTGAAGCGCAAGCGCGCGACGCGCTGCAAGTCTGCGGGCGTGACCGCTTCGATGCGGCGGATAACTTCTTCGGGCACGAGGCGGCGACCGTGGACGATCTCCTGTCGCGCGAGCGTGCCGGCGCGCGCGCTCGTCGATTCGAGACCGAGCAGGATCGAGGCGGTCGCCTGATCTTTGGCGAGCTGCAACTCGTCGTCGCCGACCGTCTCGCTGACGGCGCGGCGCAGCTCCGCGAGCGCGAGTTCTAAAACTTCGTCAACCTGTTCGGGCGACGTGCCCGCGTAGATGTGGAAGATGCCAACGTCGGTGAAGGTGCTCGCCGCCGCGCCGACCGAGTACGCGAGCCCGCGATCTTCGCGGATCGACTGCCAGAGTCGGCTCGATGTGCCACCGCCGATGACGGAGCCGAGCAGGCTCGCCGCGTAACGGTCTTCGTCGCGCGCGGTTGACCAGGGCGTGGCGAGCAAGAGATGCGCTTGTTCCAACTCCTTCTTGCGCTGGACGAAGATCGGCGCGGCGGGACGGGGCACGCCGTCGTCGTCAGACTGCGCTTGCGAGGCGTGCTCGTCAGGATTTGC
>JAVXVR010000533.1:0-8859 GCA_032230165.1 Acidobacteriota bacterium
GCATGGGCTGTTATTCAACCGTTCTTCACGATGGTCGTCTTCAGTCTCTTCTTCGGGAGGTTGGGACGGATTCCTTCAGACAACATCCCGTACCCGATCTTCGCTTACGCCGCGCTCGTGCCGTGGATGTTCTTCGCCAACGGTCTGACTGAATCGTCGAACAGTCTGGTGGGCAGCGCGAACCTGATCAAGAAGGTCTATTTCCCGCGTCTCGCCGTGCCCATCGCCGCCGTGCTCGCGGGGTTGGTTGACCTCGTCATCGCCTTCGTCGTCCTCGTCGGCATGATGCTCTACTACGGCGTCGCGCCGACACTGAGCGTGCTCTGGCTGCCGTTCTTTCTCTTGCTCGCGCTTGCCACCTCGCTCGGCGTGGGGCTGTGGCTCTCGGCTCTGAACGTGCAGTTTCGCGACGTGCGCTACGTCGTGCCCTTCATCACGCAGGTCTGGCTCTTCGCCACGCCCATTGCGTATCCATCAAGCCTGCTGCCTGAACCGTGGCGCACCGTCTATGGCTTGAACCCGATGGCGGGCGTCGTCGAAGGCTTCCGCTGGGCGCTCTTGGGAACGAACACCAAGCCGGGCGCGATGGTCGCGCTCTCCGCGCTCGTCGCCATACTTTTGCTCGCGGGCGGCGCGTTCTACTTCCGTCGCATGGAAAAGACTTTCGCCGACGTGGTGTGAGCGCGAGCGGCGACGAACAAAGATCAGTTTGGATAACAACACCGCCATCAAGGTCGAAGGTCTCGGCAAACGCTATCGCATCGGTGCGAAGCAAGAGTCTTATCGCACGCTGCGCGAAACGTTGACCGAGACGGCGGCTGCGCCTTTCCGCGCGATCGGCTCAACCTTGCGCCGCGCGAAAGGCGACGGACGCCCGCGCCGCGCCAACGAGATTTGGGCGCTCAAAGATGTCTCGTTCGACGTGAAGCGCGGCGAAGCCGTCGGCGTTATCGGCAGCAACGGCGCGGGCAAGTCAACGCTGCTGAAAGTCCTCTCGCGTATCACCGAGCCGACCGCAGGCTACGCCGACATTGAAGGTCGGGTCGGCTCGCTTTTGGAAGTCGGCACGGGCTTTCACCCGGAGCTGAGCGGGCGCGAGAACGTTTACTTGAACGGTGCGATCCTCGGCATGAAGAAGGTGGAGATCGCGCGCAAGTTCGACGAGATCGTCGCGTTCGCCGAAGTCGAGCGGTTCATCGACACGCCGGTCAAGCATTATTCGTCGGGGATGTATCTGCGTCTCGCCTTCTCAGTTGCCGCGCATCTCGAACCCGAAATATTGCTTGTTGATGAAGTGCTCGCCGTCGGCGACATGGCGTTTCAGAAAAAGTGTCTGGTGAAGATGGAGGACGTCGCCGCCGAAGGTCGCACGGTGCTCTTCGTCAGCCACAACCTCGGCGCGGTCAAGGAGCTGTGCCAGCGCGCGGTCGTCCTCAAAGACGGCGCGGTCGTCTTCCACGGCTCTGCGGTCGAAGGCGTCACCCACTACAGCCGCGACGCGCAGGCTCGCGACGCCGACGAAGTGCAAGCGCTGCGAGGCACGCGCTGGCGTGAGGTGCGCGTCGAGGGCGCGAGCACAACTACCACGCCGGAGGTGGCGGGCGTCGAGCCGTTCCATGTCGAAGCGCGACTCGAAGTGCAGGATACGTTTGTCGAAGCGCGTCTCAAGTGTCGCCTCGACGACGCCGCCGGGAACACGTTGGTCTATCACGTGACGAACAACAGGGAGCTTGAGAGCGGCGAGTTGAGCGAGGGCTTGTACCGCGTCGGCGTCGAAGTCCCGGCACTGTGGTTGAAGCCCGGCATCTACACGATCTTCTTCAAGCTCACGGGGCGCAGGGCGTCGGGTGAAGAGAAGCGTTACACGTCCGAGCGCGTGATGCTCAACGTCACGGGTCGTCTCAGCAATCACGGACAGGATCGCGCCGTGCTCGCGCCGCCGCTTCGCTGGTCGCTCGCGCGCGAGCGCGCGGCGGGCGCAAGTTGATCTGCAAATGAAGCTTTATTCATGAGCAACCAGAGGGGATTACAACTCGACTTTCTCGCGACGGGCACGTGGCAGCACGTCTTCGTCTGCGCGGACGCCGCAACGCGCGCGACGAACAGTGAGGCGCGCGAGTGGGTCTATAAAATCCCCGCCGCTTTCGGCTACGTCTTGCCGTTCGATCATCCGCAACGGTTCAAGTCGGAGAAGCTCACGACGAAGACTTCGTATGCGCTGCTCGCGCAACTGCCGCGCGGAAAGCAACTGCTCGCGGCGCGGCTCAGGCGCAGGAGCGTCGAACGTTTCGAGGCGATGCTCGCGCTCGTCGAGTTCATGTGCGAGAGCGGACTCTCAGACATCATGCTCCCGTGCGAGATCATGCGCGATTGCGAAGCCGAGTTGCGCGTGAGCGGCGCGACCGTCGCATATCGCGGGCACATCTTGAAGCAGCGTCGTGCCGAATATCTCTTCGAGCGGAGCGAACGTTTGCGCTCGCTCGACTGGCGCGAGATCGTCGCGGCGCATCATCGCCTCTGGCGGCACGGCATCACCTTTGAGACTTCGACCGCCGTGCTCGGCTTGAAGAACTGGGCGCTCTTCGAGAATCGCCTGCGCCTCTTCGACACCAGCTCGCTCACAAGCGACCCGCGCTGCGTCAGCCGCGCGCTCGCACCCAGAGAGTTGGACAGGAGGGAAGAGTACACGCGGGCGAAACAGACGACGGGCGTTGATGCGTCCGAGCCGCTCGTCGAGTTCTTTCGCTTCATGCGTCGCGAGATCAACCGGGGCAAGCTCGAACAGCTCTGGCGCGCAGACTTGCGCGGCTGAAAGATCGCGCGCATCAACGGCAGAACGTTTGCGCACGCGGCATCAGTCCACACACGCAGGCAAACGTCACACGAATGACATTCTCAATCCACCCACAATCGCTGAGCGACCGCAAAGGTCGGCTGCTTGAGCAGGGCGGGCAACTCTTCCGCGGCATCATGCCCCCGCACGCGCCGTTCTACGAAGGCGTGCTCGCGTCGCCCGCGATTGATCATCTCTTCGCGCTCGGTCTCGTCGGGACGAAGCGTGCCGAGATCGAGTCGGACGACTACCCGCTCGTTCTCAGCCACGAGCGCATAGACTTCGTCACCTACTGGCCCGAATGGTCTTCGCTCATGCTGCGCGACGCTGCCGTGATGCTCTGCGATCTCAACATCGAACTCATCGGGCACGGCTGCGGCATCCTCGACTGTCATCCGTGGAACATTCTCTTCGATTTTACGCGCCCCGTCTTCGTTGATTTCTCGGCGGTTGTTCCGCTCGACGAGTCGTGGCTCGACGAGATGGCGGGTCGCCTGCGCAACTACTGGGTGCTGCCGCTCACGCTCATCTCGAAGGGTCATCCGTGGTTCGCGCGCAGCTTCCGCCGCACGCCCGACGTGGGCGAACCCGTGGACGATCTCTTCAAGCGTCGCGCGCTCGCGTGGTTTCCCTTCTGGTACTTCCGCCTGCAACGTGCGGCGCACACGAATCCGCTCCGCTTCTTCGAGCGCCTGCGCGACTCGCTCGAAAACTTGTCGCTCCCGCGCGGGCTTCGCGACGATGGGAACACCGTCTGCGACGGGCGCGACGACACGTCGCCACACGACGCACAGGCGAAGACGCTCGTCGCGCTCCTCGAACGACTAAAACCGCAGACCGTGCTCGACATCTGTTGCCACGAGGGGCGTCGTGCTCTCATCGCAGAGCGCGCGGGCGCGAAGGTCATCGCGTTTGACGACAACGAGGAGCACGTCAACACGCTCTACCTGAAAGCCAAGACGGAGGGTCTGAGAATCCTGCCGCTCTTTCTCGACTTCACCGTGCCGACGCCAGCGCACGGGCGCAAGTGCGAGTTCCCGTCCTCGACCGACAGGCTCCGTTGCGATGTTTCTTTGTTGATGGGCGTGCTCGACCGCCTCGTCTTCCAACTCGATCTGAGCTTCGCGCGTGTCGCGCAACTGCTCGCGGCATACACGGGCAGACACGCCGTCGTCGAGTTCGTGCCGCGTGAAGAGAGCGGCGCGACCGAGCGCGACGCGCACAGACACGACTGGTATGACGCGGATAACTTCGTCGTCGCGATGGGAAAATATTTCCGGCTGGAAGGCGTCTTCGACTCCGACCCGCCACGCAAAATTCTACTGTTCGAGAAACGTTAGGCTAATCGGGAAACGCTGAGTTGTCAGAGAAACGCTAATTCAGGTCGTCGTCTTTTCGTCCCGACCGATCAAGACGAACAAGGGGTCAATGCACGTCGCTTTCCTAACCACTGAATACCCGCCTCTTCCCTCCGGCGGCATCGGCACAAGCATACGCAATCTCGCGCGCGCGCTCGTCGCGCAGGGGCACGGCGCGACCGTCCTCGTCGCGGGCGCAGGCGCGGCGTTCGATGATCGCGGCGTCCGCGTGCGCTACACGGGCGAGACAGGCGTGCCGAAGATCGGCTGGCTCTGGGACGCGCGCCGCGCGCAACGCGAACTGAACAACATGATCCGGCGCGATGGCGTTGACGTGATCGAAGCGCACGACTGGTGCGGACCTTCTGCGGGCTTGCGACTCGATAGACCGTTGAGCGTGCGCTGCCACGGCGCGGCGACTTACTTCGCGCACCTGCTCCGAGAGCGCGTCCGCCCTTCGGTGCGCTGGACGGAGACGCTCGCGCTGCGTCAAGCGAACGACCGTGTAGCCGTCAGCCGCTTCACGGCAGACGTGACGCGCCGACTCTTCCGCCTGCGCTCAGAGGTCGGTGTGATCCCGAACGGCATAGACGCCGCGCAGTTTGCGCCCGCCGCGCACGAAGAGGTAGAGCCGGAGACGATCCTCTACTTCGGCACGCTCGCGCGAAAGAAAGGCGTGCTCGATCTCTGCCGCATCTTCTCCCTCGTCGTCGAGCGACGACCGCACGCGCGCCTGCTCTTCGTCGGTCGCGACGCGCCGGACGCGCGCACAGGCTCGCGTTCGACTCTCGCGCTCTGTCAAGAGTCGCTTTCTACGTCGGCGCGCGAGCGCGTCGAGTTTCTTGGCGCGCAGCCTCACGACAGAGTTCAAGAGCACGTGCGGCGCGCGGCTCTCTGCGTCTTCCCGTCCTACGCCGAAGCGTTTCCCGTCGCGTGGCTCGAAGCGATGGCTTGCGCGAAAGCAGTCGTCGCCTACGACACGGGCTGGGCGCGCGAAGTCTTCGAGGACGGTGAGAGCGGCGTGCTTGTCCCTGCGGGCGACACCGAAGCGTTCGCGCGGACGATTGAAGAGCTTTTGTCGGACGAAGACGCGCGCCTGCGTCTGGGTCGCGCCGCGCGCACACGCGTCGAAGCACGCTTCACTTCCGAAATCATCGCGCGCCAATCGGTCGAAAGGTACAAACAACTTCTTCGCGCCTGAGCTATGAGCGACAGCGACACACTCACACTCATCATCTGCACCTACCGCCGCCCGCGCGAGGTCGAGCGGCTGCTGCGCGCCGTCGCCGCACAGAGCCGCGTGCCAGATGAGACCTTGATCGTTGACGGCTCGCCCGACGACGAGACCGAAAGGGTCGTGAGCGCCATCATTCAGAAAAACGAGACCAAGCGCGGAAGCGTCGTCCGCGATC
Organism: Acidobacteriota bacterium; assembly: GCA_032230165.1. GTDB lineage: Bacteria > Acidobacteriota > Blastocatellia > Pyrinomonadales > Pyrinomonadaceae > JAIVGV01. The sequence continues at coordinate 5,604 of JAVXVR010000533.1, forward strand.
TCAAATACTTCCGCGTGCCGCCCGCGGAGCGTGGGCTGACGCGGCAGCGCAACTACGGCATCGCGCACGCACGTGGTGCGTTCATCTCCTTCCTCGACGACGACACAGTGCCTGAGCCTGAATACTTCTCAGAGACGCTCGCCTGCTTCGAGCGACACGCGGAAGCGTCGGGCGTCGGCGGCTTCATCGCCAACGAGGTCGAATGGCGGCGCGCGAACGCAGACGCGGCGAACGGAGAAGCGGGCGAGATCGGTCGCGCAAGTGCGTCCGTTTTTAGGTGGGGCGAGTGGGAACGGCGCGAGGCGTATCGCTGGCGTCTGCGGAGTGCATTGCGATTGGCGAGCGAGTTGCCACCGGGATGGATGCCGTCGGCGGGTCACGGTCGCCCCGTCGGGTATCTGCCGCCCGACGGCGAGGACTACGCGGTCGAGTTCTTCATGGGCGGCTCTTCCACCTGGCGGCGCGAGGTCTTCGCACGGCACAAGTTCTCTTCATACTTCGAGGGCTACGGTCTCTACGAAGACATGGACTTCTGCGTGCGCGCCGCAAAGGACGCGCCGCTCTTTCTTTCGACACGCGCGCGCCTCGCACACTACCACGCGCCCGGCGGAAGACCGAGCCGCTTCCGCTACGGTCTGATGGTCGTGCGCAACGGCTGGTTCGTCTGGCGCAGACGACATCCACAGCCGGCGCTCTCCAATCGCGCGCGCTGGTGGGCGACGACCGCGCTGCTCGCGGCGTGCCAACTCGGTGAAGCCGTGCGTGGGCGAGACCGCTGGCAACAGTTGACCGAAGCGCTCGGTCGCGCGAGCGGCATGGCGACGCTGCTCTTGAGTAAGCCCGAAGAGTCGAAAGAGCCAGAGCATTCGACCAAGCCGAAGGATTCGGGCGCGGCGAAGGCGACTGATGAAGTCGCTGCTAGCGCGAGTAATGCCTGATGCGTGTGATGTCTGACGTGCAAAATCTGCTCATCGTTTCGAGCGCGATTCATTATCGCCACGGCGACGGTCTGTTCGCCTACGGACCCTACGCGCGCGAGATAGACATCTGGGCAGACCTCTTCCCACACGTCCAAATTGCCGCGCCTTGCCGCAACGAAACGCCGCCGGGCGACTGCCTACCCTTCACGCGCGCCAACATCACGGTCGTCCCGCAAAGGGAGACCGGCGGCGACAACTTACGCGCGAAGGCGGCGCAGGTTTTCATGCTGCCCTTGCTCATCTCGGGTTTGTGCCGTGCGATGCGGCGCGCGGACGCGATTCACGTCCGCTGCCCCGGCAACCTCGGCTTGCTCAGCATCTTCCTCGCGCCGTTGTTCTCGCGCCGACGCATCGCCAAGTACGCGGGACAGTGGAGCGGCTACGCGGGCGAGCCTTGGACAGCGCGCTTGCAGCGAAAGTTGCTCGGCTCGCGTCTGTGGCGCGCGCCCGTGACCGTTTACGGTCGCTGGGCGAATCAGCCGCCGCACGTCGTCCCGTTCTTCACTTCGATCCTGACGGACGAACAGGTGGCGCGCGCACGCGACGCCGCAAGGCGAAAGAGATTCGACGCCGCGCCGCTGCGCGTCCTCTACGTCGGTCGCCTCTACGAAGGGAAGAACATTGACGTTTTGCTCGCCGCGCTCGGCGAGTTGAAGACGCAAGGCGTCGAGTTGACGTGCGACATCGTCGGCGAAGGACATTTGCGCGCGTCGCTCGAAGGGCAGGTCGCATCGCTCGGCTTACGAGACCGCGTCGCGTTCGCGGGCGGCGTGGATTTTGAGCGCGTGCTTGATTATTACGAGCGCGCGCAGATACTCGTGCTCGCCTCGGAGAACGAAGGGTGGCCCAAAGCCATCGCCGAAGGGATGGCGTTCGGTCTGGTCTGCGTCGGAGCGGATACGGGCTTCGTGCCGGAGATGCTGAACGATGGTCGCGGCATCGTCGTCGCGCCGGGAGACGCGGGCGCGCTCGCGCGTGCGTTACGGCGCATCGCCGAGTCGCCCGCAGAATGCACACAGATGAGCGCGCGCGCGTCAGCGTGGGCGCAGAAGTATTCGCTCGAAGGTCTGCGCGAGGCTCTGCGCGAGTTGTTCGCGTCGCAGTGGAAAGTCTCTCTCGACGCGCCGCCGCGTGTGAGCGAGCCGTCGAGCGCACAGCACGTTCAGCCGATGAGAGCGCAGAGAGGCACACAACTTTTATGAACCGCGTCGGCGTGATGCACGTCACGGACACACTGGACGCAGGAGGAACGGAGCGCGTAGCGGTGAACCTCTGCAACCTGCTTCCGCGCGAACGCTTCCGTGCCTACCTCTGCACGACTCGCCGGGACGGCTCACTCGCCGACGCGCTCGCCGGAGACGTGGGGCGACTCAGGCTCGCACGCAGTTGGCGTTTCGACGCGGCGGCGCTCAGGCGACTCGCGTCCTTCATCAAGGAGCACGACATCAAGATTCTGCACGCGCACGGCTCCGCCCTGTTCGTCTCCGGCTTGGCTGCGATGTTGCCGCCGCGCCCTCTGCTCGTCTGGCACGACCACTTCGGTCTGCCGCTCGAAACACGCTCCGCTCTCTTCGACCGACCGCTGGCGCAACGCGCGCGCGGCGTGATCGCGGTCAGTCAACCGTTGGCTGAATGGTCTCGGCAGAAATTAAAAATCCCGGAGGAGCGCGTGCGCTACATCCCGAACTTCGTGTGCGAGCCGACGACGAACGGTCACGCGCCCGAACTGCCGGGTGAGGCGGGCTCGCGGATCGTCTGCGTCGCGAACCTGCGACCGCAGAAGGATCATTTGACGCTCATCAGGGCGATGGCACACGTTGCGCGCCGACAGCCCGCGGCGCACCTGCTGCTCGTCGGCGCGTCGCCCGACGCGAGCTACCGCGCGTCGGTCGAAGCAGAGATCGCACGACTCGGTCTCGCGCGGCGCGTCTCGCTGCTTGGTGAGCGACGCGACGTCAGCGCGATCTTACGCGCGTGCGACATCGGCGTGCTGAGTTCAATCGCGGAAGGCTTGCCGCTCGCGCTCGTCGAGTACGCATTGGCGGGACTCGCGAGCGTAGCGACGCGCGTCGGACAGTGCGCCGAAGTGTTGGACGAGGGACGCGCCGGGCTACTCGTGCCCGCGCGCGAGCCGGAGCGACTGGCGGAGGCGATTGTGTCGTTGCTGCGCTCGCCCGTGCAGCGCGTCGCTTTGGGGGAGATGTTCCGGCGGCGCGCGCGTCGTCTCTACAGCGCGGACTCAATCGTCGGGCAGGTCTGCGAAGTTTACGAGCGTA
>JAVXVR010000571.1:0-3225 GCA_032230165.1 Acidobacteriota bacterium
TGGTAGAGCGCGACCGTTAAGAACGCGCCGAGCCGACGCGCGGTCGTGCCCGGTCGCGAGTCGTAGGTCTCCGCGACGGACATCGCGACGGGGAAGATGATGCCGCCGGAGCGCGCGCCGTTCGAGGGGATGGCGGAGGCGAGCAAGGTGTCGGTCGCGATGAGCGCGTAGGCTAATCCGAGCGAGCGGCGACCGAGGGCGCGGACGAAGAGGAGCGCGATGCGGCGACCCAAGCCCGTCTTGATCATCCCGCGCGAGATGAAGAAGGCGGCGAGCACGAGCCAGACGACCGGGTCTGCGTAGCCGCGCAGGGCGTCCGCCGGAGCAAGCGCGCCCGCGAGCATGATCGCCGTCACGCCGAGCAGGACGACGCCGCCCGCCGCCATCGGGCGCACGATTGAGCCGACGATTGTCGCCGTGAAGATCGCGAGCAGTCGCCACGACTGCACAGTGATCCCTGCGGGCACTGGGTAGAGCGCGACGAGGAGCGCTGACGCGAAGACCACGCCCCATTTCCAGACGAGCGTGCGCGTCGATTGATCTTCGGGTGGGTGCACCGGATCATTTTCGACGGAAACGTCTGGCGGCGACGGGGGCTGGCTCTCACTCATCTCGGATCGTTAACGTGTGCTACCGAACGGGATTTAACAGCAGAGCGCGGGCGTTCGCCGGAGATGCTATCACGCCGCGAGGCGCAAAAGCATCACTCTTTGGTCGGGTAAAAAAGATGAGCCTTGCCATCAAGCTGAGCCTCGCCGCGCAACGCAATTGATTCATTGATTCATTGGCTTATTGAAATAATGAATCAATGAGCCAATGATTAAATCTTCATCATGCACCGCATCGTCTTTCTCGAACGCAACTCCGTGGACGCCGAAGTGCGGCGACCCGCGTTCGCGCACGAGTGGCGCGAGTATGCCGAATCGACGCAGGAGCAGGCGGTCGAGCGTCTGCAAAGTGCGACCATCGCGATCATGAATAAGATCGGGCTGTGGGAGGCGCAACTCGCGCAACTCCCCGATCTCAAATTGATCGCCATCGCCGCGACAGGCACGGACCGGATCGATCTTGAGTCGTGCGTGCGGCGCGGTATCAGTGTGACGAACGTGCGCGGGTACGCCGCCATCTCCGTCTCCGAGCACGTCCTCATGCTCATACTTGCGCTGCGCCGCAACCTCGTCGCCTACCGCGAAGACGTGCGGCGCGCGCTTTGGCAGCAGAGCAAACAGTTCTGCCTGCGCACGCGCGAGATTCAAGACACGCGCGCGTGCGTACTTGGCGTCTTAGGCTACGGCGCGTTGGGGCGCGCGACGGCGGAGTTGGCGCGAGCCACGGGGATGCGCGTGATGGTCGGCGAGCATAAGGGAGCGAAGGAAGTTCGTGAGGGGCGGACGGCGTTCGATGAGGTGTTGCGCGAGAGCGACGTCGTGACGCTGCACGCGCCCTTAACCGACGAGACGCGACACATGATCGGCGCGCATGAGCTTGAGTTGATGAAGCCGACGGCGATCCTTATCAACACCGCGCGCGGTCTGCTCGTGGACGAAGCCGCGCTCGCGGAGGCTTTACGCACAGGGAAGATCGCGGGCGCAGGCGTGGACGTGTTGAGCAATGAGCCGCCGCGCGAGGGAAATCCTCTGCTCGACTTAGACCTGCCGAATTTGATCGTCACGCCGCACGTCGCGTGGGCGAGCCGCGGCGCGATGCAGTCGCTCGCCGATCAACTCATCGACAACATCGAAGCGTTCGTCAGAGGCGAGCCGCAAAACATCGTGACAGGTAAACCGTGATGGGTGACAGGCAAGACAATGCTTTCTTGTCACTTGTCACGGTTTACCTGTTACTGGTTTTCCGCGGTGTAGAGGCGCAGGATTTCCTGACCCTGACGGGAGCGCGGGTCGATGGTGCGCAGGTGCTTGCGACCCTGCATCTCCCAGATCGCCGACACTTCGCCGTCCTTCTCGACGGCGTGGTAAGTGATCTCTTCCGTGCTCACGCTCTCGGTCGGTGCGCTCTCAGTCGGAGCGTCCCCGTTCGGCGCGGTCTCGCCTTGCGGCGCGGCTGCCTGTGCGGTCGCTGCCTCGCCGCCCGCGCCTTCGGCGTTCGTCTGCCCGCCTGCGGGCGCGTCTTCGTTCTCTGCCATGACTCTTCCTCTCGATTTGATCTTGATTTTGGTGTGAGCCGATTGTGTCACAGCCGCGCGGCGCGTGTCCAACTGAACGACGCGAAGATTAACCACAGAGGACACATGATGACCACGGAGGAAGAATTTGAAATCCGGAATCTGAAATCCCCGCTCGATTTCTCTTCCCTCTATGTTCCTCCGTACCCTGCGTGGTGAAATTTCTTCTTCACACAACGTTCAACCGAAACCGGACTAAGCCTTCGGATCAATCAGAGCCTTGACGACCGCGCCCGAAGCGACGGCTGACAAAGCTTCGTTCGCGCGCGCAAGACCGTAACGTTCGAGCCGGAGGTGCGACCAAGGGGCGGAGCGCGCCTCGTCCGCCATCACTTGCACGCCGCGATAGAAATGGGAGAAGTCCGAGCCCCAGCAGCCGCGCACGTCCAGATGCTTCTTGTTCAGCTCGAGGTGCGGGTTAAACGCGACCTCGCCGTGATCCGTGTACTGCCCGACGACGACGACCGTGCCAGCGTCGCGCGCGTAGCGCATCGCCTCGACGACCGCAGCGGGCGCGCCCGTCGCCTCAACAACAACGTCCGCGCCGCGCCCGGAAGTGTGCGACAAGACCCACGCGGCGCGCTCTTCCATTGAATGAGTCTCAACATTCAACACATCTGCCGCGCCGACCGCGCGCGCCGCTTCGAGTCGCGCGTCGGGCGCGCCCGTGCAGAGGACTTTCAATGCGCCGCGCATCAACGCGAAGATGATGCACGAGAGTCCGACGGGACCTGAGCCGAGGATGAGCACGGTCGCGCCGAGTTGAACGTCTGCGCGCTCGACGGCGTGGAGCGCCGTGGGCAGCGAGCAGCCGCCCGCCATGAAGCGCGCGGAGTCAACGCCGTCGAGCCGCAGCAAGCGCGTGCCGGGCTTGAGATAAATCTTCTCTGCCCATCCGCCCGCGAGCACATCATCAAAACCATAGGTGATGCCATAAACCTTGCGCGCAGGACAGCGCGTCGAAGATTTCGCGACAAGGCACTGCCAGCAGGCGTGGCAGGTGCGGTGCACATCGAGGAACGTGACACGGTCGCCTTCTTTGA
>JAVXVR010000583.1:0-4971 GCA_032230165.1 Acidobacteriota bacterium
CGTCGTGCAGGTCAGCCCGAAACTCTCCGGCTACGTCGCCAAGATTTACGTCAAGAGCAATCAGGACGTGAAGGAGGGCGATCTCATCGCAGAGATCGACGCGCGCGATTACGAAGCCCGGCTCGAACAGGCGCGCGCCGCCCTCTCAGCGGGCGAAGCGCGTCTGCGCGAGGCGCGCACGGGCGTCGAGTTGACGCGCGCCAACACGCGCGCGAGCGTGCAGCAGGCGACGGCGACCGTCAGGCAGGCGCAGACGGGTGTGGAGTCGCAGCGCGCGGCGGCGGCGGCAGAGCGCACGCGCATCGCGCAGGCGGCGTCGGGTGTCGCGACGGCGCAGGCGAACGTCTCTCAGGCGCGCTCGCAGTTGGTCGCGGCGCAAGCCGAGGCGACGCGCGCGAACGCGGACGTGGCGCGTTATCAGGAGCTTCTGTCGAAGGACGAGATTTCGCGGCAGCGTTACGATCAAGCGGTCGCGACGGCGCGCACGGCGGACGCGCAGGTCGCGGCGGCGCAGGGACGTGTGGCGGCGGTCGAGGCGCAGGTCAACGAGGCGCGCGCCGCGGAGACCACGGCGGCGGAGAATGCGCGGCGCGCGCAGACGCAGGTCGGCGGGGCGCAGGCGGGGGTGGGCGAGGCGATGGGTCGGCTGGCGCAGGCGAACACCGCGCCGCAACAGATCGCCGTCAGTCAGGCGCAAGCCGAGTCGGCGGGCGCGACCATCGAGCAGTTGCGTGCCGCAGTTCAACAAGCGGAACTCGAACTCTCTTACACGAAGATTTACGCGCCGGAGTCGGGGCGCGTGACGAACAAGTCGGTTGAGGAGGGAGCGCTCGTGCAGGTCGGTCAGCCTTTGCTGGCGGTCGTGTCAGGTGAGGTGTGGGTGACGGCGAACTTCAAGGAGAGCCAAGTCGGGAAGTTGCACGCGGGTCAGGCGGTCGAGATCAGCGTGGACGCTTACCCCGGCAGAACTTTCAAGGGGCACATTGATAGCCTACAAGCCGGGACGGGCTCGCGCTTCAGCATGTTGCCGGCGGAGAACGCGACGGGCAACTACGTCAAGGTCGTGCAGCGCGTGCCCGTCAAGATCGTCTTCGACGAGCAGCCCGACCCCAATCATATGCTCGCGCCCGGCATGTCGGTCGAGCCGGAGGTAAAGATTAGCTGATGGACGACGCGGTGGCAGGCACAGGCGCGGGATCGTTGCCCGCGCGCGGAGAGTCGCGCGTAGGCGGCGAAGGCGCGTCGTCGCGTGCGTTGAAAAAGTCTCCGCCTTCGCCGCCGCAGGTCTGGAAGCCGAGCTTCAGCCCTTGGCTCATCGCGGCGTCGGTCATGCTCGCGACCTTCATGGAGGTCTTGGACACCTCGGTCGCGAACGTCGCGCTGCCGCACATCGCGGGCAACCTCTCGGCGACGCCCGAAGAGGCGACGTGGGTTTTGACAAGCTACCTCGTCTCGAACGCGATCATTCTGCCCGCGACCAACTGGCTCTCGCGCTACTTCGGTCGCAAGCGTTTCCTCATCGCGTGCATCATCATCTTCACGCTCTCATCAATTTTATGCGGCGCGGCGGCGTCGCTCGGCATGATCATCGTCGCGCGCATCATACAGGGCGCGGGCGGCGGAGCTTTGCAGCCCATCGCGCAGGCTGTGTTGATGGAGAGCTTCCCGCCGGAGAAGCGCGGCTCGGCGATGGCGGTCTTCGGCATGGGCGTCGTCGTCGCGCCGATCATCGGACCCACGCTCGGCGGCTGGATCACTGACAACTACTCTTGGCGCTGGATTTTCTACATCAACGTGCCCATCGGTATCATCGCCGTGCTGATGGCTAACGCCTTCGTCGAAGACCCGCCATACATCAGGGATCAAAAACCGGGGCGCATAGACTACATCGGCTTCGGTCTGATGGCGGTCGGCTTGTCGGCGCTCCAACTCGTGCTCGACAAGGGGCAGGAGGAGGACTGGTTCTCTTCGAACTTCATTTTGTGGACGGCGGTCTTGGCGGTGGCGCTGCTCGTCGCGTTCGTCGTCTGGGAGCTGCGCGCGAAGGAGCCCATCGTGAACCTGCGCGTGCTGGGAAATCGCAACTTCGCGGTCGGCACGCTCTTGATGACGATGGTCGGCGTCGTGCTCTACGGCACGATTGCGCTGCTGCCGCTCTTCTTGCAAACGCTTCTCGGCTACCCGGCGGTGCAGAGCGGTCTGGCGGTCAGCCCGCGCGGCATCGGATCGATCCTCTCGATGGTTTTGATCGGACGCCTTGTGGGTAAGATTGACGGTCGCTGGCTGATCATCTTCGGCTTCTCTGTGCTCGCTTATTCGACCTACATGTTCTCGGACATCAACCTGCAAATCTCGATGGGGAGCATCGTGTTGCCGAGCATCATCAGCGGCGCGGCGATGGGCTTCGTCTTCGTGCCTCTGACGACGATGGCGATGGGCACGCTCCCGAACGAGCAGATGGGCAATGCGGCGGGCGTCTTCAACCTGATGCGCAACACGGGCGGGGGCGTCGGCATCGCGGCGGTCGCCACGCTGCTCTCGCGCGGCGTGCAGACGCACATGGTCGATCTCGGCGCGCACATCAACCCGTATAATCCAATCGTGCAGCAGCGGATGCAGCAGATGCAGGGGACGATGACGGCGCGCTCCGGCTCAGGCGTGGTGGGCGCGCAGCAGGCGACGGGCGCGTTATACGGGATGCTCGTCCGGCAGGCGACCGTGCTCTCCTACATCAGCGTCTTTCGTCTGCTCGCTTTCATGTGCTGCTTGTGCATCCCCGCCACGCTCCTCTTCAAGCGTGTGCGCGCGCGCAAAGGAGCGAGCGTGCCGATGCACTAATCAGGCGGGTTGACGAACGCGCCGGGCGAAGACTAATGACGGACGTGATGAAGAGGTGTCGCAAAGTTATCGGAGCGTGGCTCGTCGCGCTGTCTGTGCTCGTGCCCCTCACATCTTCGCGCGCGCTCGCGCAGAAGAGTAAGCGTCAGACGACTCGCGCGTCGCAGGGCGCGAAGACGAACAACAAAGCGCAGACGAAGAAGCCGAAAGACGAGAAGGCGCAAGCCGCTGAGGATGTATCACTGCTGCGCGACGAGTACGTCCGGCTGACGGGCGAGTACAAAAAGCAATTGGAGCAGTTGCGAACTCTCCAGCAGAAGGATGTTAAGAAAGCCGATGATGATCTGGCGAAGTCGCGAGAGTTGTACTTGCTAGGGCTCGTTGCCAAAAAGAAGATTGATGAGGATGAGCGCGTGCTCGCGGATTTCAAGGCAAAAGTCGCGGACACTGAGCAGAAGATGAAGGCGTCTGATGCGCAGATCGCCGACGCGCTTGTCGAAGAGAAGGCGGTCGAGCAGGAGGCGAAAGCCCCGCCCCCGGCGCGCGGTAAGCTGATCCGCACGACCGCCTACATCCGCTACAGCGGCACGGGCGCATGGTCGCTCGCGTCAGGCGCGGGTCGCGTGATGGGATTTTTCCAGCAGTCGTTCAAAAAACAACTACCGATCAGCGCGTTCGGTCAGACCGCCGTCCACAACCAGCTAGGCTTCGATCACCGTAACGCGATGGACGTGGCATTAAACCCCGCGAGCCGCGAGGGGCAGGCGCTCATCGCCTACCTGCAAGCGAACGGCATCCCCTTCTTCGCTTTCTACATGGCGATACCGGGCTCTGCGACGGGTCCACACATCCACGTCGGGATGCCCTCGCACAGAATCAGCCCGCGCTAACGACTCAGGCATCACAGCTCTCCGCGATCCGCCCGCGACGACTTTTCTTTACTCGCGCCCTTCGCTTCTATATTATTTCGCGCACGTTCAACCGACTGTCGCGCGCTCTCCGCGCCGACGAAAATTTCCACACGGACTGTGACCGACTTTTGCCCAGCCGTCACCTGCGAAGCACGACTTGGCTGTCCGCGTCGCCGCCGTAGCCGCGATCTGGTGAAAGGATAACCCACCCATGAAGCGATCATCCCTGCTCCTCTCGATCATGTTCGTCGCGGCGACCGCCGCGCTCGGTCAGACGACGAAGCCGCTCTTGCTGCGCCGACCGACGGTGAGCCGCACCGAGGTCGCATTTGTTTACGGCGGCGATCTGTGGCTCGTCTCGCGCGAAGGCGGCGAGGCGCGGCGTCTGACCGCCGGGGCGGGCGTCGAGACCGATCCACACTTCTCGCCCGACGGCACGCAGATCGCTTTCACGGGCGAGTATGACGGCAATGTTGACGTGTATGTCGTCCCCGCGTCGGGTGGCATACCCAGACGGCTCACCTACCACCCGGATCAGGACGTGGCGGTGGGCTGGACGCCCGACGGCAGCCGCATCCTCTTCCGCTCCACGCGCACGAGCTACACCTTCTTCGCGCGTCTCTACACCATCCCGCCGCAGGGCGGCGCGGAGGTGATGACGGAGTTGCCGCTGCCGACCGCCGAGGAGGCGTCCTACTCGCCCGACGGCGCGCGCCTCGCCTACGTGCCCATACAGCAGTGGCAAAACGCGTGGAAGCGATATCGCGGCGGGCAGACGAAGCCGATCTGGATCGCGAACCTCTCGGACTCCTCCATCGAGAAATTGCCGCGCGAGAACTCGAACGACTTCAATCCGATGTGGGTTGGGCAGACCGTCTATTTTCTCTCCGACCGCGCAGGCTCGGTCACGCTCTTCGCCTACGACACGGCGACGAAGACGGTCAAGCAAGTGGTCGAAAACAACGGGCTCGATCTCAAATCAGCCTCGGCGGGCGCGGGCGCGATTGCCTACGAGCAGTTCGGCACGATCTACTTGTACGATCTCAACTCGCGCGCGTCGAAGAAACTTGACGTGAGCGTCGCGGGCGATCTTCAAGAGGTGCGCCCGCACTTCCTGAAGATCGAGCCGCGTCGCATCAACAGCGCGCGCCTCTCGCCCGCGGGCGCGCGCGCGGTCTTCGAGGCGCGCGGCGAGATTCTGACCGTGCCCGCCGAGAAGGGC
>JAVXVR010000023.1:0-4880 GCA_032230165.1 Acidobacteriota bacterium
CCCCCCCCCGTCACTCTTTCGCCTTTCGTCAGCTACCGCATTCACCAGCGATGATACGCTGGATGCCCCGGCTTGACCGCGACGAACGTGCCGCGACAGGTGGCGCACACCATGCCGTGCGCAGTGAGCGTCGCTTCGACGACGGCGCGCGCTCCCGTTGATTCGACGACCTTCGCGGAGAGAGCGACGGGAGCGTCGGTCGGCGTGGGCCTAAGCAGCTTGACGTGGAAGTCGGCGGTGACGGTGCAGGGCGGAGTTTCCGCGCCGCTCTCGTTCATCAAGTGCCACGCGGCTGTCCAGTTCGAGTGACAGTCGAGTAGCGCGCCGATGATGCCGCCGTTGAGCATCCCTGGGTAAGCCTCGTACATCTTTTCGGGCTGCCACTCGCAGACCACTTCATCGCCGCGCGGTAAACTGCGTATGCGTAAGCCACGCTCATTCGCGGGACCGCAGCCGAAACAAGCTAAGTTCGGCGCGTAACGTTCCTGCAAGCTCTGCTCGATCATGTCGTCGCTCCGTCGGTCGAAATTACTAACTCACGTTTCAATCGAGTATAGCGCGGAAGCGCGTTGGGAGTTGAAAATGTTAAGATGCACGGAAAGTAAAAATCATTCGGAGCGGAAATCAACTTACGGAGAGAGACTTAAATGAGCACTGTCCCCAACAAAGTGATCTACTCGATGGTCGGCGTCGGTAAATATTACGACAAGCGACCTGTCCTCAAAGACATCTACCTCTCATATTTCTACGGCGCGAAGATCGGCGTTCTGGGTTTGAACGGATCGGGCAAGTCGTCGCTCTTGCGCATCATCGCGGGCGTGGATAAAGAGTTCGTCGGCGAGACCGTCATCTCGCCCGGCTACTCAATCGGCTACCTCGAACAAGAGCCGCGCCTCGACGAGACGAAGACCGTGCGCGAAATCGTCGAGCAGGGGATGCAGGAGGCGGTCGATCTAGTGAAGGAGTACGAAGAGATCAACGCCAAGTTCGGCGAGCCGTTGGAAGACGACGAGATGAACGCGCTCCTCGAACGACAGGGCGCGGTGCAGGAAAAACTCGACGCGCTCGACGCGTGGGATTTGGACAGCCGCCTCGAACTGGCGATGGACGCGCTGCGCTGCCCGCCGGGCGACACGTCCGTCAAAGTCTTGTCGGGCGGCGAGCGCCGTCGCGTCGCGCTCGTGCGTCTGCTGTTGCAGAAGCCGGACATCCTTTTGCTCGATGAGCCGACGAACCATTTGGACGCCGAGTCGGTCGCGTGGCTCGAACAACACTTGCAGCGCTACGAGGGCACGGTCATCGCCGTCACGCACGACCGCTACTTTCTCGATAACGTCGCCGGGTGGATTCTCGAACTCGACCGCGGGCAGGGCATCCCTTGGCAGGGCAACTATTCTTCGTGGCTCGAACAGAAGTCGGAGCGCCTGCGCCGCGAGGAGAAGGCGGAGAGCGAGCGCTCGCGCACGCTCGCGCGCGAGTTGGAATGGATCAGGATGTCGCCCAAGGGCAGGCACGCCAAATCGAAGGCACGCATCAGTGCGTATGAGTCGCTCGCGAGTCAGGAGAGGCAACGGCGCGCGGGCGAGGAGTTGGAGATTTACATCCCGCCGGGTCCGCGCCTCGGCGACAACGTCATCATCGCCGAGCACGTCTCGAAGGCTTACGGCGACCACCTGCTCATAGACGACCTCAGCTTCAGCTTGCCGCCCGGCGGCATCGTCGGCGTTATCGGTCCGAACGGCGCGGGGAAGACCACGCTCTTCCGCATGATCACGGGGCAGGAGCAGCCAGACGCGGGAAGTTTCCGCGTCGGCGAGACGGCACAGATCGCCTACGTCGATCAGAGTCGCGATCTCGAAGCCGACAAGTCGATCTGGGAAGTCGTCTCGGACGGGCTCGACATCGTCACGCTCGGCACACGGCAGGTGAATTCGCGCGCCTACGTCGCCCGCTTCAACTTCGCGGGCTCGGATCAGCAGAAGAAAGTCGGCGCGCTCTCGGGCGGCGAGCGCAACCGCGTCCATCTGGCGAAGATGTTGAAAGAGGGCGCAAACGTCCTGCTGCTCGACGAGCCGACGAACGATCTCGACGTGAACACGATGCGCGCGCTTGAAGAAGCACTCGAAAACTTCGCGGGCTGTGCCGTCGTCATCAGCCACGACCGTTGGTTTCTCGACCGCATCGCGACGCACATCCTCGCCTTCGAGGGCGACAGCCACGTCGAATGGTTCGAGGGCAACTACACGGAATATGAAGCCGACCGGCACGCGCGACTTGGCGCGGCAGCCGACCAGCCGCACCGCATCAAGTACCGGCAGTTGACGCGCGGTTAAATTCTTCGGGGTTAAATGAAGATGAGCGGCGACGGCGAGGCTCGACGTGCGTTGAAGGTTGGTTGTTGCGGCTTTCGTCTGTCGCGCGCCGAATATTTGTTGCGCTTCGCGGTCGTCGAAGTGCAGCAGACGTTTTACCAGCCGCCGCAAATTGAGACGCTCCGGCGCTGGCGCGAGGAAGCGCCCGCGGATTTCGAGTTCACGCTCAAAGCCTGGCAGCTCATCACGCACGACGGCGCGAGCCCGACCTACCGGCGCATGAAGAGGACGTTGACCGAGGAAGAGCGCGAGACGTGCGGTAGCTTTCGCCCCACAGAGATCGTGCGCGAGGCTTGGCGCATGACGCGCGAATGCGCCGAAGCACTACGCACGACGCGCGTTCTATTCCAGTGCCCCGCGCGCTTCAAGCCGACGACTGTGAATGTCGCGAACCTGCGCGAGTTCTTCTCGTCCATAGAGCGCGGCAGCTTCACATTTCTCTGGGAACCGCGCGGCGACGAGTGGACGCGCGACATCGTACGCGGACTGTGCCGCGAGCTTGATCTCGTGCACGTGGTCGATCCGCTCGTCGAGCGCACCGCGACGCCAGAGCGCTGCTACTTCCGTCTTCACGTCCGGCGGGGCGGGCGCAATCGCTACGAAGACGAGGAGCTATCGGAGCTGTACTCGATGCTCCCGCGCGGCGAGACTTCATACGTCCTGTTCAATAACGTGCGTATGGTTGACGACGCGACGAGATTTCAAAGGCTCATTCGAGAAGCGTCGGACGACGATGAAGATTGATAAGCTTCATTTTGAAGCGAGGTTATACAGGTCGCTATGCTTAGAGTTGTGTGGAGGTGTGGATGGTTGACGAACTGAGAGGCAAGGTCGCGCTCGTGACGGGCGCAAGCTCCGGCATCGGGCGCGCGACGGCGCTGCGTTTCGCGGAGGAGGGCGCGCAGATCACTCTCGTTGGTCGCTCGCGCGGGGCTCTGTCGGAGGTCGCCGCAGAGATCGCGGGGCGCGGCGGCGAAGCTTTCGCGGTCATAGCCGACGTAACAGACGAGGGCGACGCCGAGCGGGTGGTGCGAGAGACGATTGACGACTTCGGCGCGCTCGACGTGCTCGTGAACGCGGCGGGGATTCTCAACAATGGCACCATCGAGACGACCGCGCTTGCGGCGTGGGACGAGATGCTCGACGTGAACCTGCGCGCGGTGTTCCACCTCATGCAGCTCGCCGTGCCGCATCTCGAAGAGCGCCGCGGCAACATCGTCAATGTATCGAGCGTGACGGGCTTGCGCGCGTTTCCGGGCGTGCTCGCCTACTGCGTCTCGAAGGCAGGCGTGGATCAGTTGACGCGGTGCGCGGCGCTAGAGCTTGCGCCGAAGAAAGTCAGGGTGAATGCCGTCAACCCCGGCGTCGTGGTGACCGAGGTACACAGGCGCGGCGGGATGAGCGAAGAAAATTACGCGGCGTTCCTCGAACACTCGAAGACGACGCACCCTCTGGGTCGCGTGGGCGATCCGCGCGAGGTCGCGGAGTTGATCCTCTTCCTCGCATCTGACCGCGCCGCTTGGATCACGGGCGCAACTTACTCGATTGACGGCGGGCGCGCGCAGACCTGTGCGCGTTAGGGCGTCGGCAACTTCCGACGCAGAGTGTGGCGAGATCAGATTCAGACGCGCAACGAAAATGCTATTGATTAGCGTTTCGTGATGATCGCTTCGAGCTGTTCTGGTTCGAGTTATTCTGGTTCGAGCTGTTCTGATTTTGCGAGCGCTGTTTTTCGGTCAACTTCTTCGCATAGTCAATACGCTCGCGCAGCTTGCTCGCGTCCTCGCGCGCCTTATCGAGAGCCTCCTGCGACTGGTAGTCGTTCGGATCAAGCTCGACAGCCTTCGAGAAGGCGTTGGCGGCATCCTGATATCTGGCGAGCTTGTTATAGACGAGTCCGATGTCGTAATAGGTGGTGGCGTCTGGCTCTTTCAGACGTGCCGCGCGGCGGTAAGCGTCGGCTGCTTTCTCGTACTCGCCGAGCCTGCTGAAAGTGTCGGCGAGACTATAGAGCGCGTCGGCGTTTTTCGCGTCCTCACGAACTTTCTTTTCGTAAAGTGCGACGGCTTTCTCGAAGGCTTCCTGAGCTTCCTTCTTCTGTGCTGTCGAGACATAAGCGAGACCCAACCCGCGATAAGCCTCTGCGTATGTCGGGTCTAGCTCGACAGCTTTCTTGAAAGCTTCCACAGCTTCACGGTCGCGATCCGTTTTGAAGAGTGCATCGCCAAGCGCGAAGTAGCCTGCGGCGTCCTGCGGGTTTTGCAGCGCGGCGGGCACACGCCCGGTTGCATCGCCTGCCGCGCTCTGGTTGGACGAAGCAGTGTTGGCAGACGTTTGAGTCGCGTTTCGTTTGCAGCCCGCAGCGGTCAGGGTAAGCAGACACAGGGAGAGCGCACAAATTATTTTTCGCATGACTTGAACCGGGTCGGATGTGTCGTTTTGCGGAAGACGGGTTTGATCTATGACAAAACGCGCGACAAGTCAACGGGCAAAGGAAAGGGGGCGGCA
>JAVXVR010000032.1:0-10818 GCA_032230165.1 Acidobacteriota bacterium
CTCCGCTCCCGGCAACTCAACCAGCGCGGCGGGCGGCGGATGTTGACAGGCGCGTGCTCGCCGGAAAAGTCAAAGCCGAATTCTTACACGCCTGGGGCGGCTACCGGCGCTACGCCTGGGGGCACGACGATCTCAGACCGCTCGCGAAGACTTATCACGACTGGTACGACGAGCCGCTCTACATGACGCCCGTTGATGCGCTCGACACGATGATCCTGATGGGGCTTAAAGACGAAGCGTCTGAGACCAGAGAGTTCATCGCCCGAAATCTCTCTTTCGACAAAGACATCTACGTCCAGAATTTCGAGATCACCATACGCCACCTCGGCGGGCTGCTCTCCGCCTATCAACTCACCGGCGACAAACGACTCCTCGCTTTAGCCGAAGACCTCGGCACGCGCTTGCTCCCCGCCTTCAACTCGCCGACGGGCATCCCCTACCGCTTCGTGAACCTCAAGTCCGGCAAGGTGCGCGGCGGCGTGACGAACCCGGCGGAGGCGGGCACGCTCCTCATCGAGTTCGGCACGCTCGCACGGCTCACAGGCAAGCCCATCTTCTACGACAAGGCGAAGCGCGCGCTCGTCGAAGTTTACAAGCGTCGCTCCGCGATTGGTCTCGTCGGCAGCACCATCAACGTCGAGACCGGCGAGTGGGTTGATCGAGACTCTCACATCAGCGGCGGCATTGATTCCTATTACGAATATCTGTTGAAGTGCTGGCTGCTCTTCGGCGACGAGGACTGCAAGCGCATGTGGCTTGAGAGCGTCCGCGCCGTGAACAAATACCTTGCCGACGAGACGGGCGCGCAGCTCTGGTACGGTCACGCCGACATGACGACGGGCGGGCGCGCTGCGACCGTTTACGGCGCGCTCGACGCCTTCTTCCCCGCCGTGCTCGCCCTCTCAGGCGATCTCTCGCGCGCGCGCCGCCTGCAAGCCTCCGGCTTCAAGATGTGGACGACCTACAATGTTGAGCCCGAAGAGTTGAACTACCGCACCATGCAGATCGTCAGCGCGGGATATCCTTTGCGCCCGGAGATCGTCGAATCCACTTACTACCTCTACCACTTCACCAATGATCCGCAGTACCTGCGCATGGGCGCGACTCTCTTCGAGAGTTTCGTCCGAAACTGCCGCACCGAAGACGGCTACGCGACGCTTAAGAGCGTTGCGACGAAAGAGAAGTCGGATGAGATGCAGAGCTTCCTCTTCGCCGAGACGCTCAAATATTTCTACCTCCTCTTCGCCCCGCCAAGGACGCTCGACTTTAATCAAATCATCTTCAACACAGAAGCTCACCCGATCAGGCGGACTTGGCGACTCAATGCACATGGCAAACGCGCGCGCTAGAGTTTCCGACTTTTCCCTCGCCCCGCCCGTCGCAACACCTTTAACCTCATGACGCAACAATTTTTCTCGACCTTATCGCGCCTCTGTTCGTCTAAAATATCGTATGCTTGCTCTAACGAACGGCAAGAAGGTTAAGGAGGAGAGAAGATGAAAGGTATTTTAGTGAAACTATCGGCGGCGCTGCTCTTCGGCGCGTCGCTCGTCTCGGTTGGCGCGGCGCGGGGCGTTGCGCCGCGCGCGACTAACAACTCAGTCGCGTACCGGCAGACGATCAACGAGCGCGAGCGTCGCCAGCAGCGTCGCATCCGACAGGGCGTGCGCAGCGGCGAGTTGAACCGGCGCGAGACGCGACACCTCGAAAGACGCGAGACGCATCTGCGTAGAGACGAGCGACGCGCGCGCCGTTCGGGCGGCGAGTTGACCACGCGCGAGCGAAGCCGACTCCAGCGCGAGGAGAACCGCACGAGCCGCGCCATCTATCGACAGAAGCACGACCGGCAGGAGAACGGGCGGCGCGGGCGTCGGCGCGGACGCCGTTAACCCGCCCGCCACACACGAAGCAGCGCGGCGCAACTCTCCTCTGCGCCGCGCTCCTTCTTTCATAAACGTCTTCGATGAATCTTCTGACGAACGTCAGGGGCGGTGAAAGCCGCGCTCGATGTCGCGCGTGGTGAGTCGCAGGATCGCCGGGCGACCGTGTGGGCAGGTCGTCGGCGAAGAGGTGACGAGCAGACGGTCTATCAACCAGCGCATCTTCTCGTTCGCGAGCGGCATATTCACCTTGATCGCCGCGCGGCACGCGAGCGACGCTGCCACGCGCTCGCGCAAACTCGTGCGCGCCGCGCCGCGTCTTTCGGCGTCCACCGAATCTAACGCCTCGGCTAACATGTTGCGCGCTTCGGCGACAGGCAAGTCCGCGGGCACACTCTTGACCGCCACCGTGCGACCCGAAAGGCGCATCAACCCGAAGCCGTAAGCTTCAAGATCGCCCGCCACTGTGTCGAACGCGACGGCTTGCGCCGGCGTGAGATCGAAAGTTTCGGGGACGAGAAGTTGCTGCGATTCCGGCTCGCGCGTCTCTTCCGCCGCGCGATATTTGTCGAAGAGGACGCGCTCGTGCGCCGCGTGCTGATCGATCAGGAGCAACCCCTCTTCGTCCACCGCCACGATGTAACTCTCTTCGAGCTGGAACAGCGGTCGGATGTTAGACGAGACCGCCGCGACCTCTCGCACCGCGCCCGCAATCGAGTTGAGCGGCGGCAGTTCACTTTCGACGCCCGAACGCTCACGCCCCGCAGCCGACTCGCAAGCGTTCGGCGTCCGCGTCAAACTATGCGTATTGCCGCGCGCAGCAGCCTCGAACGCCGGATCAGACGGCATGTCCGACGCCGAACTTTCCTCGCGGGCTCGCGCAGAACCCTCGCGCGCCTGTGAAGATTCCTCGTGCGCGCGCGCAGTCTCGCCGTGCAGCGATACAGATTCCTCGTGCATCCTGACAGTCGTCTCGCGCGACGGCGAAGACGCCGCGTGCGAGCGTGAAGTCTCCGCGTGCAGTGGCGAAGTCTCCGCGTGCGGCGCAGACAATCCGCCGTGCTCGTTCAACAACGCTTCGTGCGGCGTCGAAGCATCGTCGTGTAGCGATGACACTGCTTCGTGCGGCGGCACGACGAACCCGAACACGATTGTCCCTTGCCGCGCATTCGCCGCATTCGTCTCTGCGCTTCGCGCGTCCGGCTCGTCGAAACTCTCCGGCGCACGCACATAGCCATTTGCGGCGAGCGCGGCGCGCACAGACTCGCGCACGGCGTCCGCCACCGCCGAGGCGCGGCGGAAGCGCACTTCCGTCTTTGCCGGATGGACGTTCACGTCCACCTCTTCGAGCGGCACGTCTAAGAAGAGGAGCGCGGCGGGGAAGACGCCGTGCGGCAAGACCGTGCGATAGCCTTCCGTGAGCGCGCGGCTCACCAGACGGTCGCGCACGTAGCGACCGTTGACGAACAGATACTGCGCATCGCGCGACGTGCGACGCTCGCGCGGCGCAGAGACATACCCGCGCACGCGCGCGACCTGTGTGTGACCGCCCGCGACCGCAATCAGGCTCTCTAAAAACTCCGCGCCGAAAATCTGGTACGCGCGCTCGCGAAGGTCTGCCGCCGTCGCACAGCGCAGGAC
Source organism: Acidobacteriota bacterium (assembly GCA_032230165.1). Classification (GTDB taxonomy): domain Bacteria; phylum Acidobacteriota; class Blastocatellia; order Pyrinomonadales; family Pyrinomonadaceae; genus JAIVGV01. The sequence goes on from JAVXVR010000032.1 coordinate 3,522, forward strand.
TCCGCGCCCGTTGTTCGTCAAGGTGAACGCGATCTCAGGGTGCGCGAGCGCGTAGTGCGTGACGAGGTTCGTCAGATGAAAACTCTCGGTCGCCTCGGAGCGCAAAAATTTCCGGCGCGCAGGGGTGTTGAAGAAGAGATCGCGCACCGTGATGGTCGTGCCCACGGGTCGCGCGGCAGGATCGACGGCGCGCATCCGCCCGCCCTCGATCTTCACAAGCGTCGCTGCATCATCATTCTCGATATACGTCAACAGCTCGACGCGCGCGACCGACGCGATTGACGCCAGAGCCTCGCCACGAAAACCGAGCGTCGAGATCGCCGCGAGATCCTCCGCCGTCGCGATCTTCGACGTGGCGTGCCGCTCGAAGGACAAGACCGCGTCGTCCCGCGTCATCCCGCACCCGTCGTCCGCCACGCGCAAAAGCCTGCGCCCGCCCGCCTCCACGTCAATTTCAATGCGCCGCGCGCCCGCGTCAATCGAGTTCTCGACCAACTCCTTCGCCACCGAGGCGGGGCGCTCGACGACCTCGCCTGCGGCGATCTGGTTGGCAAGATGATCTGAGAGGACACGAATCTTTGACATAAAGCAGCAATCAGCAATCAGCATTCAGCATTCAGCCGGAGCAGGAATCTTTGTCTCGCTGACGGCTGAGTGCTGATTGCTGAATGCTTCACAGATAAACGATCTGATGATCGACCGAGCCGATGTCTATCGCGCTGAAAATCCAGTCGAGGCAGTATGTGCCGTGGCGCGCGAGGAGCGAGGTGATGTTGAGGTGTCGCTCCTGCAAAGACTTCGACGGGTAGAGGAGCGCGGCGGCGCGCTCGAGCTGGCGGTGCGCGGCGCGGTCGCGCGCCATCTGCGCGCGGTGGAAGCGCGTGCGCAAGCCCGTCAGTTGATGCCCGATCTTTTCAGAGCCGTGGGCGAGCGCGTCGGCGAGCGTGGGGTCGAAGGCGCGTAAGTTGTCGCCGAGTTCCGCGAGCGACGCTTTGATCTTCTCTTCGGCGCGGTCGAAGGCGCGCGCCTGATCCGCTCCGAGGTGACGCTCGACGACCTGCGCGATGACGGCATCAAGCCCGCCGAAGAAGTCTGCAAGCTTGAGATCGTAGCGTTCGAGCGTGCGCCCGGTGCGACGCTCGACGAGCGTGAGGCTGGCGCGATGAAGAATGGGCGTCGCGGGTCGCGAGAGCACGCGATAGACCTCCGCCGTCTGCGCGAAGTAGGCGATCTCCGCCGCGCCGCCGTAGTAGGCGACCGTCGGCAGAAGATAATCCTGCACGACGGCGCGCAGCGTCACGTTCGGGCTGAACGCTTCTGGCTCGCGAAGAGCCCACTCAGCCAGCTCGTCCGCCGTGTAGCCTTTGTCGTCGTCCGCACCCTTCGCGTGATAGAGACCTTCGCTCCCGCGTGCGAGCGCGACGCGGCGCGTGCCTTCTGCGTGGAGGAAAAGCGGGAAGGCGTCGAGTGATGCGTGCACCTGCGCGTGGTAGCCAGCCTCGACGAGCGCGCGGCTGCGCGCTTCGACCGCCGAGGCGATCTCCGCGGCGCGCCGCGCGGCTTCACTGTAGAGCGGCGCGGCTAATTTTTTCAGGCGCGCGTCCGTTGGATCGAGCAGGACGAGACCGTGCTGGCGCGTGAGCGCGGTCATCAGGCGGGCGAACGCCTCGCCGTAGGTGCGACCCGCAGCGTAACTGTCACGCACCAACCGTTCGAGATCGCCGGAGAACTCAGTAGTCGGCAGCACATCGAGCAGTCGCTTGATCGTCTCATTGATCGAATCGCCGATGACGACCGTGCCGACGGGCGCGCCTTCGGTGTGCATCGCGGCGGGAACGCTTGTGGAAGCGAACCGACCGTCGCAGGCTGTCAACTCCGCCGAGCGCACCTCCTCCCAGTCGTGATCCTCCGTCGCCATCCAGAAGACGGGCACGGCTTCTGTGCCGCGCTGCGTGAGACACCCGGCGAGCTTCACCGCCGAGAGCGCCTTGTAGATCGTGTAGAGCGGACCCGTGAAGAGTCCGACCTGCTGACCGGAGACGACCGCGATGCAATTCGGCGCACGCAAGCGCGCGACGTTCGCGAGCGTCTCTTCACTTGCGCCGTAACTCCGGTTCAGAGCTTCGAGTGCGTCGCACAGCGCGGCGCGGTCAGTCTTATGCGCGGCTAAGACTTCCGGCGCACGCGCGGAGAGTTCGTGGTGGAAGCGTACGGCTGAGGGGTAGAAATTCTTAAGCGAAGTGGGATCGCGCAGGTAGTCGAGGAAGAGGCGCGTCTGGTGCGGGATATGGTCAAACGGGAGCGACTCGACGCGCAAGCCAGCCTCTTCGGGCGTGCTGTAACAGGCGGGTTCTAATGCTGTGCTCAACTCATCGCTCCTTATGATCTTACGCTGCGCCCCTGATCGTCTCTGCGCCGTCTGTCGCGTCCGCGTCGTCGAAACTTGCTGTGCCGTCGCCCGCCGTCTTCAGCGTCCAACCCTCTTCGTCTTTGAACTCGCCGACGAGCCGCGCGATCTCGCGTCGCGCTTCTTCGTCCGGCATTGAGAGGGGCGCGCGCACCCGTCCGCCTGTGTAGCCCGCAAGGTCGAGCGCGATTTTTAGTCCGCCGATGCCGAAGCGCGTTGTGACGGCGCGGGCGAGCGGGATAAGTTTAGCTTGCATCTCGCGCGCGCGTGCGTGATCGCCTCGCTCGACGGCGCGTGTGAGTGCGACCGTAAAGCGCGGCGCGCAGCACCCGACGGCAAGTATCGCCCCGCGCGCGCCGGATGACAACGCGGCGTGGAGAGCCGAGCCGTGACCCGTGAGCATCGCGAAGTCCTCCGCCGCCACGCGCAGCATCTCGACGAAGGCGACCACGTCGCCGGAACTCTCTTTCAGCCCGATGATGTTCTCGTGGCGCGAAAGACGCGCGACTGTGTCGGGCGCGAGTGTGACGCCCGTGTTCTGCGGGATGCTGTAGATGACGACGGGCGCAGGCGATGCGTCGGCGACGCGTTCGTAGTGAGCGATGAGCGCGGCTTGCGTCATCGCCGCGCGGTAGAAGTGTGGCGTGATGACGAGCAGCGCGTCCGCGCCCGCTTCAGCCGCGCGGCGCGCTTCCACAATCGTTGCGCGCGTGCTCTGCTGTCCGACGCCGACGATGAAGGCGTGCGTGCGCGGCACGGCGGCGCGCGCCGTCTCGACGACCTTCGCGACTTCCGCGTCGTCGAGGTGGACGCGCTCGCCCGTCGAGCCGAGGGCGACGTAGCCGCTCACGCCCGTCTCGTTCCAGCGCGCGATGTTCGCCCGCAGTCCGGCGAGATCGAGTTCGCCGCGCGCGTCAAACGGCGTCGTGAAGGGGAGCAACACGCCGCCGAGGGCGCGCGCCGAGAGCCGCGTCGTCGTTGCCGCGCCGTCGCGCATGTTCATCTCTTCGCCTCCGATCAAGACAGCGCATTATAGCGACCGACCAAAAACGGGCGCAACGCGCGCCGCCACATTGCCCGCAAGTACAGCGAACGGAGCGACGCGTCGCTTGCCGTCTCAGCCCGCGAAGACTCTATTGACTTTCCGCACGCCGCGATTTATCGTGCACGCGCTCTCACAAGCCGTTTTGCTCGCCGACTAATTCTTCAGTCGGCAAAGTTTTATCAACGACCGTCCGTCCTCGTTTTAACCCGACGACGGCTCACTGAGCCGTCAATCAAAGCGCGCCGACGGGCTTTCCCGCCGCCCGTCTTCAGCGCACCGCACGCTTCACCGCTCGACCGGAGTCTCACATGGCAAAGACAAACGATCCCCTCTCGCTCTACCCGGAAGCGAACGCGCCCCTCTCGCTCTACCAAGTTTTACTCGAAGAGTACAAAGAGCAGAGACCAAACAGCCCGCCCCCCGAAAAAAGGTTCGCCGAGAGGCTCGCGCAGTTGAAGCAGGATTACGGGCTGACCGACACGCGGGGCGGCGTGCTCTCGCTCGAAGACGACGACCGCGAGCGGATCGAGAAGAAGATCAACTCCGAGATGATCAAGGAGTTTTACCGCTGGCTGCACGAGGACAAGTCGCGCTCGCGCTCGGCGCTCTGTCTCTCAGGCGGCGGCATCCGCAGCGCCACGTTCGGACTCGGCGTCCTGCAAGGACTCGCACGCCACGACCTGCTCCAGCAGTTCGACTATCTTTCGACCGTCTCAGGCGGCGGCTACCTCGGCGGCTGGCTCTCGGCGTGGATTCACCGGCGCGGTCTCGAAGGCGTCGTCATGCGTCTGAAGAACGATCCGGCGCGACAGTCGCCGCTGCAACCCGAGCCCGAGCCGGTCAAGCACCTGCGCACCTACAGCAACTACATGAGCCCGCAGGTGGGCTTGCTCTCCGCCGACACCTGGACGCTCGTCGCTATCTACTTCCGCAACCTGCTGCTCAACTGGCTCGTGCTCATCCCGCTCATCCTCGCCGCGCTCGTCCTGCCGCGCGTCTATACGTGGGCGGTCGCCCTCGCCCAAAAGCCGGGGACGCAATCGTGGGCGACGCGGTACGGCGCGACCGTTTTCGTCGTCGGCGTCATCTTCGGGATCGTCGCCATTGCTTACAGCTACATCAACCGACCGAGTTTGGGCGTCGGCATTCCCGCGCGGTACCGGAGCCAGAAATATTTTCTGCGGTGCTGCCTGCTGCCTTTCGCCGCGCTCTCCGTTTTCAGCACGCTCGCCTATTCCTGGTACCCGGCGATCCCCGCGCCCTCTTGGCTCCCCTCTTTCCTCAGCTACGGGGCTGACGGGACGAGCTTGTGGCACATCTTCGTCGCTTTCGGGATCGCACTACAGGCGGGCGGCTTTCTCGTCGCGCTGCCTTTCATCGTCTTCTTCCAGAGTCCCGCGAGCATCCTCTCGCGAGAGCGTTGGAGATACTTTTTGGAGTTCGGCGTGGCGGTTATCGGCGGCGCAGGGAGCGGCTTTTTGACCTGGCTCATCGCCACGAATCTTTTCGCGCACGGGTCGCCCGCGCCCGGTCAGCACATTTTTTCGGTCGCGCAGACTGCCTTGTACTCCTGCTTCGCGCTCCCTCTCTTCCTCTTGCTCATCCTCGTCGCCGTCACGATCTTCATCGGGTTCACGAGCAAGTACACGACCGACGCGGATCGCGAGTGGCTGGCGCGCGCCGGAGCGTGGATATTGATCGTCTGCTTCGTCTGGACGCTGGTGAGCGTCATCGTCATCTTCGCGCCCGTCCTGCTGACGAATGAAGCGCTCGGGGCGAAGACTTACGCCGCGCTGGGTTCGACGGGCGTCCTCTCTGGTCTCGTCACACTCGTCCTCGGGCGCAGCCCGAAGTCGCCCGCCAACAGCAAGGAGGGCGAGAAGTCTTCGACCATCTCCGGGCTCGGCAATATGGGACTGTCGCTCGCCGCCGCTCTCTTCGCCGTCTTCATTCTCACACTGCTCTCGCTGCTGACGACGTGGATCGTGCTGGCGGTCATTCATCACCTCACCCCGATGCCGCCCGACGGTTTTCTCAAGTGGCTCTCGCAGACGCTCATCCCGCACCAGCCCATCGTGTGGGACGACCCCCGCCCCGCCGCCTTCGATCACTACGGCTTGCTGAACGTCCTCTACCACACGCCGGGTCGCGTCCTCTTCGTCCTGTTCTTTGCAGCTCTCGCCGTCAGCTTCGTGATGGGTTTTACGATCAACATCAACAAGTTCTCGCTGCACGCCGCCTACCGCGACCGGCTCATCCGCGCCTACCTCGGAGCCTCGCGCAACGAACGCGACCGCCATCCCAACCTGTTCACGGGGCTCGACGAGCAGGACAACATGCAGATGCAGGAGCTACGCACAGAGCGTTTCTACGGCGACGGCATCCGAGACCTCTCCACGCTCGCACAGAAACTCACGGCGGCGAAGTCGCGCCGGGGCGACGACGATCCTTCGGAGTTCATTTACAACCGTCTGTCGGATGAGATGAAGGAGAAGCTCGACGACTACCTGAGCGCCCCGTCGTCCTACGACGCGACGCGCGAGTCGGACGTCAAGGCTGCGCTCGCGTCGGAGTTGAATCAGATCATTGAGGGCGAGGAGCTATACGACGAGGGCGCGTTCAAAACCTACTGGACGGACTCGGAAGAGATCGGCAGGCTCGTCCCGCACGAGGGCGACGACACGGGCGTCGTGGGCGTCGAGCAGTTGCGCGCCAACCGCAGGCTCATCGAGATGGCGTTCAACGACGAGCGCAACGCTGATCCCGCCCGTCAACACCTCGTCTTCAAGCCCGCGGAGATGTGCAAGCCTCTGCACGTCGTCAACATCTCGCTCAACCTCGTCGGCGGCGAAGACCTCGCGTGGCAGAACCGCAAGGCGGAATCCTTCACCGTCTCGCCGCTCCACGCCGGGAGTTACTGCGTCGGCTACCGCAACTCGCGCGTCTATGCGATGGACACGAGCAAGCGCGCCATCTCGCTCGGCACGGCGGTCGCCGTCTCCGGCGCGGCGGTGAGCCCGAACATGGGCTACCACTCGTCGCCGCTCGTCACCTTCCTGCTCACGCTCTTCAACGTGCGGCTCGGCTGGTGGCTCGGCAATCCGGGCAAGGCTGGCGCGGACACTTTCAACCACCCGGGTCCCATCCTTGCCTTCCGCCCCATCATCTCCGAGGCGCTGGGGCTGACGAACGACCGCAACAAGTACGTCTATATCTCAGACGGCGGGCACTTCGAGAACCTCGGTCTCTACGAGATGGTCTTGCGCCGCTGCCGCTTCATCGTCGTCAGCGACGGCAGCGAGGATCACGAGTACACCTTTGAGGGACTCGGCAACGCCATCAGCAAGGTGAGGGTTGATCTCGGCGTCCCCATCAACTTCGAGAAGATTTACATCTTCCCGCCGAATCACGAGTACGAGGGCGACGAAAAGAGTTTGCAGGGCTACTGCGCGATCGGCAGGATTTGCTACTCGTGCGTGGATGAGCACTCCGGCGCGCCCGAAGAGATCGACGGCTACCTGCTTTACATCAAAGCCACGCTGACTGGCACAGAGCCCAAAGATATCTACAACTACTCGCGCGCGCACGAGATGTTCCCGCACGAGTCAACGGGCGATCAGATGTACAGCGAGGAACAGTTCGAATCCTACCGCGAGCTGGGCGCGCACGCCTTCAAGCGCATCTGCGAGACCTACGGCGTCGAAGAACTGACGGGCTCGCCCCCTTTGGAGCTGTCGGTCGAAGAGTTCTTCAACCGGATCAAAGGGCGAACCAGCAAGCTACCCACCTGCGACTGACGACGCACTCGCGCGCGGCGGCGGCTTAATGGAATCAACTCTCCATCC
>JAVXVR010000053.1:0-2533 GCA_032230165.1 Acidobacteriota bacterium
GCGGTGACGAGGACGAGCGCGACGACCGCGGCGTTGAGACCACGGAAGAGCCGGTCGGTATCGGGCAGGGCGCGCAGGTGTCGGTAGAGGATGGCGAGCACGACCATCATCAGCATCGAGGGCAGGATGAAGCCGCTAAGCGCCACGCACGCGCCGCGCCAGCCGCGAAGACGCAGACCGATGTAGGAGGCGGTGTTGCCCGCGCTCGTTCCGGGCAGACTCTGCGCCAGCGCGAACGCCTCGGCAAACTCATACTCGGTGAGCCACAAACGCTTCTGCACGACGAGCGCGCGAATCTGCGCGATGACGGCGAGCCCGCCGCCGAACCCCACGGTGCCGATCTTCAAGAAGGAGAGGAAGAGACCGCCGAGCGTCGCGGTGCGCGCAACACGCTCAAGCTCGCGCCGCCCGTAGCGCGCGCGCGTCCGCATGTGACGCACGCGCATCCGAACCTTGTTTGCCCTGCGACGCTTGCCCCGCTCGGCTCTCGACTGTTCCGGCATCATCTTCTGAAAACCATTATGGAATCAGCCGCGCCTATCGGCAAATCATCTCGCGTGCGCGGCGTGCAGTTTTAGTGTTGACAGGGCTTCGCGCTCACTTTACCGTACCGATTCGCAGCTTGATGTGCGGCGGCGGCATCGCCTGCGTTAGCTCACGCAACTCTTTCACCGGCTGACTTGACCCGCGTGCGCGCCGACGCATTCGCTTCAACACCTCGCATCGTTGTTCCACTGGCTGCCGGGGCAGCCCGGCACTAACCCTTACGCAAGAGTTCATAGTTTTGCGATCTCATATCTGACTTAGACCGTCGGGCGTCGGCGGCGCGAGCCTGCTGTTCATACTCACACCCACATACTTCACACGGAGGACAAAGCAGATGCCTAGCAAAGCCCACAAAGGCGGCACGGCGAGCCACAAGGTCGTGGCGAAGAAGAAGCATAAGTCGAAACCGAAACCAACCAAGCCGACGAAGCCGTCCAAGCCGCCGGTCGCGCGGCGCATCGAGCACGTCGTGGTGTTGATGCTGGAGAACCGCTCGTTCGATCACATCTTCGGCTTCCGCCACGGCGTCAACGGGGTGACGGGCAGCGAGTTCAATCTGCTCGACCCGACCAAGCCGGAGTCAGACATGAACCCCGCCTTTCACACCGGCAGCGGCGCGCCCTTCGCCGTCATCGACAGCAAGAACGGTCCCTCGCACTCGCTCAAGGGCACGAACGTGCAAATCTTCGACAGCGGCACGGGTCCCGACGCACAGCACACGGCACGCAACAACGGCTTCGCCCTCAACTACCGCGACGAGATGCTCTCCGAACACATCAGCAGTCCGTCGCAAGCGGCTATTGCCGTCGCCGTGCAGTCGTTCGCGCCCGCGCACCTGCCCTCGATCAACGCGCTCGCAGATGCCTTCTGCGTCTGCGACAACTGGTTCTCGGAAGTGCCGGGACCCACGCAGCCCAACCGCCTCTACATGCACGCCGCCACGTCCGCCGGCTTCGCGCACAACGTCTGGTCGAAGAAGTTCGACGTGCAGACCATCTACAACAACCTTGAGAAGGCGGGCGCGACGTGGGCGACCTACGACTTCGATCTCAACGAGGTGCGCCAGAACTTCACGCGCATTGACGGCACCGCGCCCAACTTCAAGAAGTTCGAGGCGCTCGCCGTGGACGCCGAGAAAGACACACTCGCCAACTACTCCTTCATCTGCCCGCGCTTCAACAACGCTGCCGAAGGGCACGGCAACTCGCAGCACGCGCCCGAAGACGCGCGCTACGGCGATAACCTCGTCGCCGACGTGTACGAGGCTCTGCGCGCCAACGACGCCGTCTGGGCGAAGACCGTGCTCATCGTGACCTACGACGAGCACGGCGGTTTCTACGATCACGTCGTTCCGCCCGCGGAGAACATCCCGAACCCCGACGGCATCAACTCGCCTGTGGCGGGCGATCCGGGAGCGTCGTTTGTGCCGCCCTTCAAGTTCGACCGGCTGGGCTTGCGCGTCCCCGCCGTCATCGCCTCGCCGTGGGTCAAGGCAGGGAAGATCGACTCGACGCGCTACCAGCACACCTCCGTGCTGGCGACGCTCAAGAAGATGTTCAACCTGCCCGCGTTTTTGACCAAGCGCGACGCGAGCGCCAACACCTTCGACCAAATCTTTCAGGAACTGTCCGCGCCGCGCACGGACTCGCCCAAAACTCTGCCGCGCGCCGCGCTGCCCAAGATCACGGCGAGCCCGACTTCAGCCGTCCACCCGCTGAACGAGACGCTCAACGAGGATCAGCGCGACATGCTCGTCGGCGCGTTCCACCTGACGCAGCCGGCGCAGCAACTCGCGCTCGCCGCGACCGACGCGTCGGTGCCCACGCTTCACGATCTGCCGCAGACGCAGGGCGAAGCCTCTCAGTTCATCCGCACGCGCTTCCGCCGCCACTTCGGCGCGCGCAGCGCAGGCGGCTCGCGCCCCACTCGACGCGCGACGCGCTAACCGTCCTTCGCCGCGAGGGATAAAAGAGGCGGGGGGGGGGGG
>JAVXVR010000058.1:0-2504 GCA_032230165.1 Acidobacteriota bacterium
GATCTACTGCCTGCGGGTCTTCGCGCACGCGTGCGTGGGATTCAGGTGCATGGTCGCGCGACGAAGATCGCTCTAGCCGGACAGCGCACGGCGATCAACCTCGGCGGCGTCGAAGCCGACGCGGTCGCGCGCGGCACCACACTCGCTCCGGCGGGGCGACTCAGAGCGACGCAGATCATAGACGCGCGTGTCGAAGTGCTCGCGAGCGCGCCGCGCCCGCTTCGTTCGCGCGCGCGCGTGAGAGTCCACGCCGGGACGGCGGAAGTGCTGGCGCGCGTGCAGGTGATTGAAGAGGGTGGCGAGATCGCTGCGGGCGCGCAGGGCTTTGCGCAGCTCCGGCTCGAATCGCCTGTTGTCGTGCTTCCCGGCGAGCGCGTCATCCTGCGCTCCTATTCGCCGCAGCGCACAGTCGCGGGCGCGCTCGTGCTCGACGCATTCGCGCACAAGCGTCGCGGGCGGGAGCGTGCGGCGGCGCGCGCGCGTCTCTCCGCGCTCGCGGAAGCGGATCGCGCCGGGCGAGTCTCACTCTTCGTCGCGGCGGCGGGCGCGGGCGCTCTGACGCGCGCCGATCTCGCCGCACGCACGGGCTGGCGCGACGAAGTCTTGGACGAGGAGACGGCGGAAGCGAAGCGGCGCGGGGAAGTGTTTGACGCCGAGGGCGTGTTCATCTCGCGCGAGATGTTGGATGGACTCATCACGGCTGCGGCGCGCGAAGTGGAGGCGCACCACCGGCGCGAGCCTTTGCAGCGCGGTCTTGCGCGCGAGACTCTGCGCGAGCGCCTGTTCGCGCACGTCGGCGTGGAAGTCTTCCGCGCCGCGCTCGCCGCAGCCGAACGCGCAGGGTCGCTTGTCGCAGAGCGCGACGTGGTGCGCGCTCGCACGCACAGTCTCGAACTCTCGGCGGACGACGCGAGCTTTCGCGATAGTCTCGAACGGATTTACCGCGAAGCCGCCCTTGAAGCCCCGGCGCTCGACGAAGCTTTCGCGCGCGCCGCCGCAGGAAGGCAGGTCAGCCGCGAGCACGCGCGAAAAATCCTCCAACTCCTCATCGACGCGGGCGTGCTCACGCGCGTCACCGCCGATCTCTTCTTCCACCGCGACGCGCTCGCTCGCCTCGTCGCGGATTTGCGCGAATACGCCGCGCGCGCCGCCGCACCCGACCGTCTGATCGACGTGGCGACCTTCAAAGACATCGCGCGGGTTTCGCGCAAGTACGCCATCCCTCTGCTCGAACACCTCGACAGCGTGCGCGTCACGCGCCGCGCGGGCGACCGCCGCCTCATCCTCTGAAGCGCGCGCCGCGCCGGGTCGGCGGCGTCGTGTTATTTCGCCTGTTTTCAGTCGGTTACTTTAGTCTTGCTTTCGCTCGCGGGGCGGCGGTAACATAGCCGCCGTCTAAACCAAGCTTTCGCATCGTCATTACGTTCTTAAACCCGACGGGTCGGAAAACTCTGAAGGCGTCCGGTGAGGGGTCGCTTGTGGCAGACCTCGCCATCATTTTTAACTAACGACAAGAGCGGAGGTTCAAACATGAATCGGACGATGGACGTTCTTTACTGGGTGGTCGGCATCATCGCGACCGGCGGTGCCGTCTATTACTTCATTAAGTTCCTCAACGCGCCCCCGGAAAGCGACCGCGGGGCGCTGTGGATCGCCATCGGCGCGGCGCTCATCGCCTGCGTCTGCGCGTTGCTCTTCTTCCTGCGCCACGTCAACAAGGAAGAGGAGTTTCACATCACGGAGTAGCGCCGGTTTGCGGCGGCGACGCCGCAGGTTGGCGGTTCGACAGGTACGACGCGCCAGCGGACGCCGTCCGTGCCGCCGTCGGCTCGAGAGCGTGAGCCCGGACGGGCGCGGGCGGCGTTTCATCACCCGCCCACTCGACACAACGGAGGAAGTAAATCTTGATGACACCGAACCTGATCCTCGCTCAGGCGCAGACGCCGCAGCTTCAATCGACGGCGGTCGTCGTGACGATAGTCGGGCTGCTCGCCGCCGGGCTGGTCGGCTGGCTCATCGCCGCTGTGGTGGGCTTCACGCGCGGCGCGGCGGCGCGCTGGTTCGCGCTCTCGGCGCTGTGTTTGATCATCTACCACCTGCACCTCCTCGCCTTCGCGCTCCTCGGCACGAAGGAGAGCGACGTGGAGAAACTCTTGCGCTTCGGTTCGTTCTTCAACCTCTTCGTTTTCCTGGGCAGCCTCTGCGCCATCATCGGCTTTTTGAAACTCCCGAAACCTCGCCAGTAAGGAGACCTGCACACGCGCGCCACTCTCGATTGTTTTGAAACTCTCTCCCGCGGCAAAACTCAACCTCTTCTACCTCGCGCTCGCCGCGGCGGTGGGCGCGTCGATCTTTCTGACGGTGAGCGATCCGGCTGCCGTGCGCCGCGTCGCGCCGCGCGGGTTCGTCGTCGCTTCAGGCACGCGCTTCGTCGTCGATGGTCAACCGTTCCGCTTCGTCGGCGCGAACGTCGCCGTCATGTACCGCGACGAGGATCGCGCGCT
>JAVXVR010000068.1:0-2510 GCA_032230165.1 Acidobacteriota bacterium
ATGGTTGCGCCACCGAGTCGCTCGACGAGCGCGCTGTCGTCGGTCGCGTCAAAATCCTCCTCTGCGAGCGCGCGTTCGTAGGCGCGGCGCAACAACTCGTAGCGGAAACACTGAGGCGTGAGCGCGCGGCGCAAATGCTCGCGCTCCAGAGTTCGCACGATGCGCCCGCCCGCGACTTCCTTGATCGTGTCGAACGCGGGCGCGACGAGAATGGCGGCTCCATGCTCAAGTGCGGCTGCGACCACTGTGTCGATCTCTGCGGGCGCGACGAATGGTCGCACGCCGTCGTGCACGGCGACCGCCTCCGCCGTCGCCGCGTCCACCTCTTGCAGCCCGCGCCAGACAGACTCCGTGCGGCTCTCACCCCCGGCGACGACGCGCGAGAGTTTTTTCAGATCGTGTTCGTCGCCGAAAGATAAACAGCTCGTGACCTCGGTCGAAGGTACGACTAAGATCGTCTGCGTCACGCTCGCGCACTGCTCGAAGCGGCGCAGCGTGTGCACGATTATGGGTGCGCCAGCCAGCTCGCGAAACTGTTTCGCCCGCCCGCCGCCTGCGCGTACGCCGCGCCCCGCAGCGACAATGATGGCGACGTTCATACCCGGCGCGTTGAAGTTATCTGATTTAGAATGGACAGAACTTTGTAGCGGGCGAGCCTTGCGACGCGGGAGCGCGAACACTCGCGCCGCGAAACTCGAACCGAGCCGTTGACGCGGCGACGCACGGCTCGCGTCACGACTGCGCCGACGGATCGGGCTCGACGCTGCGCGCGGCGACGGCGGGCGCGTTCTGCGGCGCGCGTTGATCGCGGTAGGGTCGGCGCGCGCCGCCGTTACCAGTGCGCGCATCAGTAGTGTGAATGCCGACTCCCTCGTTTGACTCTTCCCAGAGGCGACCGAAGATCATCTTCCCGGCGGTGGTCTGCAAGACGCTGGTCACGGCGATGTCGGCGTTCTTGCCGATCATCCGGCGCGCGTTATCAACGACGACCATCGTGCCGTCATCCAGATACGCGACGCCCTGGTTGTACTCTTTGCCCTCTTTGAGGATGAAGACACGCATCGCCTCGCCCGGCAAGACGACCGGCTTCAAGGCGTTCGCCAGCTCGTTGATGTTCAAGACGGCGACGCCGTGTAGGTGCGCTACCTTGTTCAGGTTGAAGTCGTTCGTGACGACGACCGCCGTGAGCTGCTTGGAGAGTTCGAGGAGCTTCAAATCAACTTCGCGCACGGCGGGAAAGTCTGTGTCAACGACCTGTATGTCGAGCGTGTTATTGCCCTGCAAGCGGTTGAGCATATCGAGTCCGCGCCGACCGCGCTGCCGCTTCGAAGAGTCGGGCGAGTCCGCCACCTGTTGCAGCTCGCGCAGGATGAACTGCGGGATGATGATCGTCCCCGACAGGAAACCGGCTTCCGCCACGTCCGCGATGCGACCGTCTATGATGACGGAGGTGTCGAGAATCTTCATGTCGCGGCGCGAGCCCTTGTCGCTGAGGATGCCGCCGAGCGCAGAGAGTTCGAGGTAGTCGCCCTTCGCCGCGCCGACGACCAAGCCGATGTACGCCATCAGGAAGGTGAGCGCGAGCAGGAGAAACGTCTGCGTTTCGGGCGAGACGGCGCGCGAGTCGAGCCGCGTGATGAGCGAGCCGATAAGAAACGCCCCGACGATGCCGGTGATCGAGCCGACCGCCGCGCCGATGAGCGTCTTCAAAGACGCGCGCTGGATGCGCATTTCGAAAAGGATGATCGCCCCCGCGACGACCGCGGCGACCGCCGCCGAAATGAGGCGATTGCCGGGGATCGGATGCAGGACGTATCCCGCCGCCACAAGGATTGCGGTGAAGACGAAACGGATAAGTAAAAGGTCAGCGTGCATGGCGACTTCAGATATTAGCACGCACGCCGCGCGCACGTCACGAAAAGGATTCAAACAATTGCGGAATTCGGATGGCGTATGGCGGATGGCAGTTCATGGTCATACCGGCAAACTCTTCCCGGTCGCACCGTCCGTGGATGAGAGTCTTTCGTATAACTTCAACCGCACCGCCCAGAGCAGCAGTAACACGACCGAGATTGCGCTAATGATTTGCCCCGCCAACTCCGCCGCGCCGCGCCGCAAAGTAATTTCGACGCGGTGCTCGCCGCCGGGCACGGTGAGGCGCAACAAGCCATCTGGAACCGATGGGCTCAGGGGAAGCGGGTTGCCGTCGAGCCGCGCGCCCCAACCCGGAAAATAAAATTGACGCACGTCAAACGTCGCGCCATTCATGCTCGACACTCGCAAGACGATCTCCCTCGGTTGCCAGCGTTCGAAGGCAAATGCGCCCTCGCCTGCGGCGACGCAGGCTTGTGCCATCTTCTCGCCCTCGGGGCAAAATCTTTTCCTGAGCCCTTCCAAATATTCGGGAGTGTTCGAGGGAGCCGAGGCGGGTCTGTATTCCGGCGCGTCCTTCCCCAGCGCGACCCACACGCCGACGCCCCTTGCAAAAGCTCTCGCCACCTCGCGATTCC
>JAVXVR010000126.1:0-10121 GCA_032230165.1 Acidobacteriota bacterium
CCCCCCCCCCCCCCCCCCCGCGCCGTTCTTCTGAGATCGTCGCGATGTTTGACGGCGGCGTGAAAGAAGGATTCAGTCGTGAACGGCGGCTAACAACTCTGCTTTACGCAATACGTCACTGACAGCATTCCTCCTGCCGTATTGCGCCTCGGCGGGATGAGGGTTATCGCGAGCCTCATCCCGCCGTTTTTTATTCCGGGTAACATCCAAGCCCGCGCTTAAATTTTTTTTCGCGCGGAACTACGCGGCACGCGTGAGGCGCGCGATGGTCTCAACGTGGTGTGTCTGCGGGAACATGTCGAACGCGGTGACGGAATCAAGTGTGTAGCCGCCCGCTGTGAGTGCGCGCAGGTCGCGCGCGAGTGTCGCCGGATCGCAGGAGACGTAAACGACGCGGCGCGGCGCGAGAGCAATCACGCTCTCGATTGTGCCGTGCTCCGCGCCCGCGCGCGGCGGATCGAGCAGCAGGAGATCGACGCTCCCGCGTCTTTGCGCGCGACGGGCGAGCCATGCGCCAACCTGTGCCGTTTTGATCTCGGCGTTCGTGAGTCGCGCGTCAGAGAGGTTGCGGCGCGCGTAGGCGGCGGCTGCCGGGTTCGCCTCGACGCCCGTGATGCGCGCGAAGCGGCGCGCGAGCGGGAGCGTGAAGAGTCCGACGCCGCAATAGAGATCGATTGCCGCTTCGCCCGCTTCGTCCTTCGTCGCCGCGTGGACGAGCGCGTCGAGCAGCGCGTGGTTGATCTGGAAGAAGCACGCGGCGTCGAAGCGGTAACGCTCGCCCGCGATGGAGCGCACCCTCTCGCCGTCGTCGCCGTCGTCGAGCGGCGGCAAGAGCGAGACGCCGTCGTCGCCCGCGACCGCCTCAAACTCACGCGCCTCTTCGCTCCATGTGGCGCGCGAGGCGACCGCCTCGCGCAGACGCGCGAGCGCGCCTTGCAGTTCGGGCACGACGACCGGGCACTCTGCGACATCCACGACGCGGTGCGAGGCAAGCTCGTAGTAGCCGAGGTGGCGTGCGCGCGCGTCGTGCTGCCAGCGTGCGCGCGAGCGGTAATGCCACGCTGACGGAGAGGGCGTGATCGGAATTTCGTCGGGCGGCGTGAGGTGCGCGATGCGGCGCAGGCAGTCGCGTATGATCTCGACTTTGGCGGCGAGCTGCGCTTCGTAAGAGAGCTGCTGAAAGTCGCAGCCGCCGCACAGACCGAAGTACGGGCATGGCGGCTCGACGCGTTCGCGCCCCGCCGCGACTACTTCAGTGAGCGCGGCGAACGCCACGCGACCTTTGACGCGCTCGACTCTCACGCGCAACTGATCGCCGGGCGCGGCGAGGGGGACGAAGATGGTCAGACCGCGCGCGTGCGCCATCCCCGCGCCGCCCGGCACGACGCGCTCGATCTCGACTTCGAGCACATCATTCGCGCGTGGTCGCTCGTCGCTGTCAGTCGCCGCGCTCTCGTGCGTCTCGTCCGTCATTCGTTTAGAGGTAGAACAAGCTCAGGCGCGGGACGTGGCAGTCTTCGCGCAAAGTTTTGGCGACGAGGTGGTCGCGCGTCTGCTCATAGACACTACGCTCCATGCGCGCGCGGTAAGGCTTTAGCTGCTCCTCCGCTTCGCGCAGACGCGCCTCACGTCTCTCCGCCCCGACTCCTGCGCTCACCGCGCGATCCAGCATCGCTTCCAAGTCTGACAACGCGGCTTCGAGCTGCTCGGCGTCGGGGCGCGCGGCGTCGGCAAAATCTTTTTCCAGCTCCGCGAGTCGCGCCGCCGCACGCGTGAGTGCTTCGCACAACTCGTCGTCGCCCCCTGCGGCGAGTCGTGCCTCACGCGCCCGCACCGTCTCCGTGCGACACGACGCAAGATGCGCCGCGATTGCCTCGCGCGGGAACGGCAGCGCATTCGTGTCCGAGTCGTCGATGCCGCGCTCTTCGCCTGTCGCTGTCGCCCCGTCGCCGTTCGCCGACGCGCCCGCATCGTGCGCGCCCGTCTGTCGTTCGCGCCACTCGGCGAATTGCGCCTCGACCTCCTCCTGACAGTAGAGGAGAGATTTGACGGTGCGACGGCGCGGCTTCGCTTCATACGAGTCGAAGGATTTTTCGACGCCGCGCAACGCGACATGCAGCGGCACGCCCAGCTCCTTCCACGTCGCCATCAGAGCCCAATCCATCGGGCTCAGCCACAGGTGCTTCCCGCGACGGCGTATGAAGGCGTCTTCGATCTCGGTGAAGTAGTTGAAGTAGTTCAAAGCAGCACTCAGCACTCAGCATTCAGCACTCAGCAAGATCAGACTTCCGGCTGATTGCTGACGGCTGACGGCTGAATGCTTCTTTCATGAATGATTCTCATCCCTTCGAGCGTGAGCGTCTCATCGACGTTCGCGATCAGCTCCGAGCCGTGCGCGATGAGCGGGGCGAGCCCGCCCGTGGCGACGACGTGCGCTCTGCCTCCGAGTTCGTTGATCATGCGCCGCAGGATGCCATCGACGAGACCGACGTAGCCGTAATAGAGACCGGACTGAATAGAGCCGACGGTCGAAGAGCCGATGACGGTCGCGGGTCGTTTGATCTCGACGCGTGGGAGTCGCGCGGCGCGTGCGAAGAGCGCGTCGGAGGAAATCTGTAAGCCGGGCGTGATGACGCCGCCGAGGTATTCACCTTTCGCGCTGATGGCGTTGCAGGTCGTGGCGGTGCCGAAATCCACGACGACGCACGGCGCGCCGTATTTCGTGAGCGCGGCGACGGCATCGACGATTCTGTCCGCGCCCACGTCCGAAGGCGGCTCGTAGAGGATGGGCATTCCGGTCTCGGTCGTGTGGTCTATGAAGAGCGGCGTGCGGTGAAAATAGACTTCCGCCATGCGCTTGAGGGTGAAATTTAAAGGCGGCACGACCGAGGCGACCGCCACGGCGTCGATCTCTTTGAAGTCGATCCCGACGAGCGCGAACAGGTTACGCGCGTAAACGCCGTACTCGTCCACGGTGCGGTCGCGCGCCGTCGTCAGACGCCAGTGCGCGACCAGGCGCTCGCCGTCGTAAACGCCGAGCGAGGTGTTCGTGTTGCCCACGTCGATGACTAAAAGCATAAGCTCAGCCGTGAAGATGCACGCCGCGCGGTCAAACTGTCAAACCAACCCGCGCCGCTCAGACGACGACTCCGCGCCGCTCCGTTTTAACGCCGAACATTTTTTCTTCGATGAGATCACACGCGGCGCGCGTCCCGTCCTCGCCTTGCACGACGCGACCGGCTTCCGCCGCACTCGTTGCGTAGCTTTCATCATTCAATATTTTTTGTAGCTCGCGCGTCGCGCTGTGCGCGTTGTACTTCGGGCGCGGGAGCACGCGCCCCGCGCCGAGTCGTGCGACGCGCGCGCCGTTGTCGAACTGATCGTGGCTGAAGGGCATGACGAGCTGCGGTCGCCCGGCGCGCAGGGATTGACCCGTCGTGCCGACGCCGCCGTGATGCACGATTGCCGCCGCGCGCGGCAAGACCTCGCCGTAGGGCGCGTACTCGAAAGCAGCGACGCCTGCGGGCAAGGCTTCGGCGGAACGGTTGCGCTCATGACCGATGAGCAGCAGCGCGCGGCGACCGACGGCGAGCGCGGCGGCGGCAGACTCGCGGTAGAAATCTTTCGCGACCCAGATGGCTGCCGAGCCGAGCGTGAAGACGATTGGCGGCGCGCCCGCGTCGAGGAAGTCCAAAAGCTCGCGCGGCGTCTCAGTCTCGCCGAAGTAGTCGCGCCGGTCGTAGAAGGGAAAGCCCGTGATAAAAGTGTTGGGCGGATAGTCGCGCTGCGGCTCAGCCAGCACTTTTGAGAAGAGCGCGAGCACGAGCGCGGGCGAGTGCTGACCTTCGAGGAGCGGATTGACGCCTGACGGCAGCAAGCCCTCTTCGGCGCGCAGACGGTTGACGGCGCGTGTGAGTCCGCGCAGTTGCAAACGTCCGACCGACATCACGGCTTGGAAGAAGAGCGGGTGCAGCTTGAAAAGACGATGCATCGCTGGAAGTTGCGGCGGCACGAGCGGATCATACTTCGAGAAGAGCGACGCGGGCGCGAGCACACTCGAAGCCCACGCCACGCCATACTTCTCCGCGACGAGCCTGCCGATGAAAGTCAGCGTGTGCGTGACGAGCAGATCGGCGTCGCGCGCCGCCGCACACAGATCGTCGTAGGTCACGCGCAAGTAAGGAGTGATAAGGCGGTCAACGATCTCCTTCATGCCCGTGCGCTGAGCTATAAACTTCTCGATGAACTCGCTCATGCGATCCGGCTCGTCGAGCGGCGGCAGCAGATCGTGTGGACGCACCGGGTGCAGCTCGACGCCCGCCGATTCCATCTTCTCGCGATACATCTCGCTCGTCGCGATGACGGGACGATGCCCGCGGCGTTGCAGCTCCAACGCGAGCGCGATGTACGGATGCACGTCGCCAAACGATCCTAAAGTCGCAAGTACGATGCGCTTGTTCATACAGTTCTGACGGCGGTGACATCGCCCGCGCGCACGGTCTTGATCTCGCCGTCGCCTGTTTCTACGCGCAGCGCGCCGTCCGGCTCAAGCCCGCGCGTCACGCCTTCGATGGTTTCTTCGCCGAGCACGACGCGGACGCGCTTGCCCTCCGCGTAGCTCGATGCAGCAGTCCACGCGCGCAGTGTCTCACGTTGACCGTCCGGCTCTTGCAGACGCTCGTAGCGGCGCGCGAGATTGTGCGTGAGCGCGACGAGCAACGCTTCGCGGTCGGGCGTCGCGCCGGTCGCGGCTTCGACCGAAGTGGCGCGCGCGGCGATCTCCGCAGGGAAGGCTGCATCGCTCAAGTTGATGCCGATGCCGACGACGCACGCGCGCCCGCGCGCGGTCTCGCACGTCTCGGCGAGAATGCCGCACACTTTTCGCCCGCGCGCGAGCAGATCGTTGGGCCACTTGATGTCAGTCTCAAGCCCGCACGCCTCTCTGAGCGCGTCGCCGACGGCGAGCGCGGCGGCGAGCGTGATGAGCGACCACGCCGCCGCTTCGAGTCGCGGGCGTAAGATCACACTGAAGTAGAGACCCGCATCACGCGGTGAGACCCACGCGCGCTCCCGCCTGCCGCGCCCCGCCGTCTGCTCGCGCGCCACGATGCACAAGCCCTCGCCCGCGCCCGACGCGGCTTGCCGCGCCGCCTCCGTGTTGGTTGAAGGCAACGAGTCGAAGCGCAGGATCGTGACGTGAAACGAGTCCGGCATGGATGCGTGGCGGCATTGCCGATAGTAACGGAGCAGAGAGCACGCGGCAAAGCCACGCGTCACGGAGCGTCAACGCGCGGCGTGCGGCGCGGCGTTCGCAATGCTTCAAAGCTGGGAGCGCGGGCATCTTGCCCGCCGTGAGCACGTCAGCGCGAAGAACACTTGAGCCTCTATTCAAGATTGAATAATGGCGCGAGTTTATTAAGCTTGCTCACGCACGCTTTAGCGGGCAGGATGCCCGCGCTCCCAGGGGTGACGCGCATTTCTCGATGAAGGGAGCGCGCCGACGGCTTTCGGAGTTACGATTCCAAAGCCCGGAGTCGTAACTCCGGGGATTGGAGTTACAACTCCGAGACCCGGAATCGCAAGTCCGAAGGTTGGAATCGCAGTTCCGAGGCTTGGAGTCGCAGCTCCGAAGGCGGGAATCGGGACTCCGAAGGTCGGAGTTGCGATTCCAGGCGTATGAATTTGTCCCGCGCACGGGCGATTATCAGTTCTTTGGCGGGAATTTTGTGCTTTTACGCTCGGAACTGATTTATACTCCACGCCGCAAGCCAATCCTGACCACAGACGCCTGAGACGACGAAGATGCCTCACATTGCCGCATACCTGAAAGCCGTCGAGAAGGCTCTCGCTAAGGGCGACGCGACGGAGCACACGTATCGCCCCGCGCTTAAAGACCTGATTGAATCGCTCGGCGACAATGTGACGGCGACGAACGAGCCGAAGCGCATCAAGTGCGGCGCATTCGTTCTGATAAAATAATGCGATAGGTTCGATGGACTGATGTTGTTTAGTCCCCTCATCTGTATGTCACTTCTAACTAAGGTGTGAGGCAGCAATTGGCAGAATCGGAAATCACCCAAGAAGTCCCGAAAGCAGAAGCTCCAAAAAGCTTTCTTCTGAAATTTCTTTCTAACCCTTTCATCGGACTTATCGGCTGGGCTGCGACAGTAACTTCAGTTCTTTTGACCACTTATTTCTATCAAGCGTCGAGGGAATATCCACAACTCACCTGTTACGTCCATCCTGTTAAAGCGACAATCGTCCGCACAGGCGAAGCATCCAGATTAATTACCAGCTTTGATAACAAGCCTATTGCATCCGATATCACGGCAGCTCAAGTGGCTCTCTGGAACAGAGGCAATAGACCTATTAAGAAACAAAATGTTCTCAAACCCGTCGTTATATACACACAAGATAATTCTCCTATTCTGGAAGCAACGATTAGAAAAACAAGTCGCGATGTAACGCATCTTTCGTTGAATCTTAACGAATTGCAAAAGGGGCGTGTCATCATCGACTGGGATATCCTTGAACGAAATGATGGCGGGATTATTCAGTTGATTTATGCGGGTAAACCCGATGTGCACATTCAGGCTGAAGGTGTGATTGAAGGACAACCGAGCGTTGAATTGGCTGAGTTCTCAGGAATAATTAAATCTCCCTATGAGCAATATGAATCTGAAAGATCAGAATATCGCACCATTGGGTTTCTCCTTCTAGGATTAGGGATATTGCTACTGTGGGGAGCGTTGGGTATTAGGAAAGCAAAGTCAGACTTCAAAAAATCTTCTGATAAGTACATAATATTGCTCAAAAGTTTTATTGAGGATCGCGATAAAGACATTAAATGGGAAATTGAGCAAATAGAACTTAACGATAAGTTTATTGTGGATGTTGAAAAACAATCTAGACGATTTGAGGAAGAAGGTCTAAGTGAACTGGTTGAATCTTCTTCTCAAAGAATTGCTGCATATAGAAAAGAGCAGCAATCATCGAGAGAGCGGATAAAGACAAGTGAGTCACAAAAGGAAGAATTGATTGCAAAGATCAATAAAGAAGCTAAGGTAAGACAAAAAGAAGAAAGGCATTTTAATTGGGCTTTAGTAGTGATCTTATCAATAGCACTGATTGCTTGCCTGTTAGCCTTTTACTTCATTCTAATCGCCCAACCTATTCGCCCTCCGTTTGGGTTTTAATTACGCTAAGTTCCAATAATCATTAAGCAGGTACGCCCGGCGAAGGCGACGCATTGGAGGATCACGTCTGGATCAACCGCGAGCAGTATTTCGCGGGCATCGCACCGGGAGTCTGGAACTTCCACGTCGGCGGCTATCAGGTCGCAAACAAGTGGCTCAAGGATCGCAAAGGGCGCACGCTCGCCTTCGACGATCTCGCGCACTACCGCCGCACCGTTGCCGCGCTCGCCGAAACCATTCAGATCATGTCCGACATAGACGCTCGCATCGAAGCGCACGGCGGATTCCCTCTCGCGTAAGGCTCGACCTACCACATGGAACAATCGCGGAACGACTTGAGCGACAGTTACGACGCAGTGGCGGAGGAATACGCCGCGCACCTGTTCGACGAGTTGGAGCATAAGCCGTTCGATAGGCGGATGCTTGACTGGCTCGTCGAGAAGGTTCAGGCGCGCGGAATGATCTGCGATCTCGGCTGCGGTCCCGGACAGATCGCGCGCTACCTAACGGAGCGCGGCGTGCATGTCTGCGGCATAGACTTCTCGCCGGAGATGATCAGGCGCGCGCGTGAGTTGAATCCCGGCATCACCTTCCAACAAGGCGACATGCTCGACCTCGCCGATGTCGCAGACGAAGCTTTTGGCGGCGTCGCGGCTTTCTATTCAATCGTCCACGTCCCGCGTGAGCGCATGACCGACGCCCTGCGCGAGACGCGTCGTGTGCTCTGCGCGGGCGGCGTGCTGCTCCTCACGTTCCACGTCGGCAGCGAGACAGTCCACCGCGACGAGTTGTTCGGCAAGCGCGTCTCGCTCGATTTCCTCTTCTTTGAGACGGGCGAGATGAAAGAGTATCTCGCGGCGGCGGGCTTCGCGCTCGAAGAGGTGATCGAGCGCGACCCGTATCCGGAAGTGGAATATCCGAGCCGCAGGGCTTACATCTTCGCGCGCAAGCCTAAGAGCGCCTAACAAAACTTGGGGAGGGTGGACAGGATTAACAGGATTAACAGGATGGTCGGAAGAAAGATTAATAGCCGCCCTCTGAATCCTGTTAATCCTGTTAATCCTGTCAAAGACCTGCCCCCGCACGCGCGACCGCCACGTTTGGTGAGGGGCTTTAAGTAAGCCGAACCCTTTTTAGTTTCGCGCGTTGAGAGAGTAGGCGAAAAGGCGTTCGCCCTTCGCGGTGTAGAGCAGATCGAAGACTTCGTCGCTGATGAAGCGCGCGTCCGGGTCGGAGAGACGCACAGCCCGCGCCGTCTCACCCGTGTTGATGTTGACGCCCGCGAGCCCGCTCCCGCCCAAGCCTTTCAAGTCCGTGTAGAAATACATCCACTGACCGCGCAGCGCGGACAGTCGCTGCTGTCGCCACAGGTAGCGCGACAGACGTTCGAGCTGGTTCCCCGGGTCGAGCCGATCGAGCAAGCTCTCCTCGACGCCTTCGCGCGAAGGCAGCGACGGGCGTGGCAGGTTGCGCGTGCCCAGAGATGAGACGTTTCGCGCGCGCGTCGCAAGCCCCTGCGCGCGCGAGGCGAGTCCGAAAGTCTCAAAGCGCGATGAGACGTAATCGCGCGCCGCGCCCGAAGCGAGCGAAGAGAGATCGGGCATAGAGATTTGCGCGGCGAGTCCTGACCAGCGCAGCGCGCCAAGTCCGCGCGCGAGTTGCGCGCCGCGAAAAGCGGTCGAGGCGACGCCGCCGTAGCGGAAGTAGAGCGAGGCGGCGCGCGCGGCGACGGCTGCGACCGTGCGCAGGATTCCGCGACCGGGCGGGTCGTGCTTCTCACGCCACAACTCCGCGCCGCGCCCCGCAGCATCCCCTGAAAAGTTGAACGCCGCGACCTCGCCTCTCCCGCCGACGACGGCGTGACCGCCCTCGTTGACGAGCAGGAACGCCGCGCGCTCGACGTGGTGCGAGATGCGCGCGCGACGCTTGCCCGTGCGCGCGTCGAGCGCGATGAGATCGT
The DNA here is from genome assembly GCA_032230165.1 of Acidobacteriota bacterium. GTDB lineage: Bacteria > Acidobacteriota > Blastocatellia > Pyrinomonadales > Pyrinomonadaceae > JAIVGV01. The sequence continues at coordinate 9,157 of JAVXVR010000126.1, forward strand.
CGCGGTCTGCGACGAGGATCGTCGAAGGGTCGGGCACGGCAAGGTTCGTGATCGCACGGTCTGCGCCCTTGTAACGCCACAGAACTTTTCCCGTCGCGGCGTCAATCGCGCTCACACCGTATGCGCCACGCTCGGTTAGCTCGCCGTCCTTGAGGCGCACGAAAGTCCCGCCCGTGCGGACGTAGAGCACGCCGTTCATCAAGAGCATCTCCGGCGTGACGCCTAAATCTTTCGCCTCCCATGCGGCGTCGCCCGTCGCGCGCGAGATGGCGCGCACGCGACCGCGACCCGAAGTGTAGATGAACTGAGCGTCCGCGACCGGATCAGCTTCCGTCAGCGCCAAACCCTCTTCGTTGATCTTGAACTTCTCGCGCTGCTTCCCTTCGCGTCCCTCGCGCGCGTCGAGCGAGGTCACGCCTTCGTAGAAAAGGTAGAGGCGACCGTCGAGGAAGGCGGGCGCGCGGTAGTTGTGTAAAGTGTAGGCGACTTGTCTGTCATCTTCGCGCCACTCCGAAGGCATCAGCTCGATTTCGGATTCGAGTTCGTACTTCCACAACTCGCGTCCCGTCGCCAGCTCGAAGACGTGAACCGTGGGCTTGCGCTTGAAGCCCTCGCGCGCCCGGTCTCTTGCATCGCGCACGAAGACGGCGGCGAGTAGCCCCGCGCCCTCGTCAACGGCGGTCTGCATCGCCGCGCCTTTAACCTTATCCGATTGCCAGATGGTCTTCCCCGTCAAAACGTCCGCCGCTTCGAGTCGCGTCTTGTCCTTCTGCTCGTAGCTCAACAAGAGAAAGTCCGTACCGGGGACGAACGCCACGTCCTCCTCTTCGAAGCGCGCGCCACGGCGACGCCAGAGCACGTCGCCCGTCTCGCCGTCCAAGGCGTAGAGCGATCTGTCAGTGCCCGCGACGACGACGCCTAACTCCGTCTGCTGGTAGAAGCGCACCTCGCCGTCGAGCCGCGCC
>JAVXVR010000142.1:0-7992 GCA_032230165.1 Acidobacteriota bacterium
CAGATTCGCCGCGGACTCGACGCCACCAAGCTGCGCACAGAAATCTTTGAAGCCATGCAAGCGCCCAAGCGCGGCGACGCGCGGGAAGCCGAAGCAGAGACGAACGAAGTAGTCTCGACGTGAACAACAGAGGTCAGAGGTCAGAGGTTAGAGATCAGTGAAGAACTACTTTTCTAACCTCTGACCTCTAACCTCTGACCTCTTAGTTATGACCCTGCGCGATGTGGAAAAAGACGCGGTGGTGATCGGGCGGCGTTGGCTGCACGATCTGCTGTTCGCCGACTGGGGATTGAAGCTGCTCGCGCTCGCCGTCTCGCTCGGTCTCTGGTTCGCCGTCACGGGTCAGCGTGTGCCCGCGACCGCGCGCCTGCGTCGCGTCCCGCTCCACTTCGTTTTGCCGAACGACATGGAGATCAGCAACGAGCCGCGCGAGGACGTGGACGTGATGCTGCGCGGCGGCAAGCAAACGCTCAACTCGTTGCGCGCGCAGGATGTCGTCGTCACCTTCGACGCGAGCAACTTCAGTCCCGGCGAGCGTCTGGTGCGGCTCTCGCGCGAGAGCGTCACGCTCGATCTGCCCGAAGGCGTCGGCTCCGAAGACCTGACGGTCGAGCGCGTCGAGCCTTCAAGCGTGCCGCTCAGACTCGAACGTCGCCTCGAGCGCGAGGTCGAGGTCGAGCCGCGGCTCGAAGGCAAAGTGCCCGAAGGGTACGAGTTGCTCGGCGTCGAGTCGCGCCCGCCGCGCGTGCGCGTGCGCGGACCCGAAAGCCACCTGAACGACTTGCAACGCGCGCCGACCGAGTCGCTCCTGCTCGACGGCAAGACCACAAGCTTCGTCGCCCCGCAGACCGCCATCGATCTCCCCGACCGCAAGCTCGTCCCGCTCGACGCCGTCGTGGACGTGCTCGTTAAAATCGGCGAGACGCGCGCGACCCGTCGCTTCGAGGGCGTCGCCGTCCAGCTAGCCCCCGGTGAGCAGGGCACGCCGCGACCCGTGCGCGCGACGGTCGAGCTGCGCGGCGCGCGCTCGGTCGTCGAAAAGCTCCGCGCCGATCAGCTCGCGCTCGTCCTCGACGCGGCGCAGGACGGCACGCTGCGCCCGCGCCTCACGCTCATCTCCGGAACGGACGCGAACGTCGAGTTGCTCTCGACTCAACCCGCTATTTTTTCGATCAAGAAATGAAATAGCATTCAGCCGTCAGCATTCAGCCAAGCGAAGGCTGGGTTTGCTGAATGCTGAATGCTGAATGCTTATCATGGAAAAACTTTTCGGCACTGACGGGATGCGCGGCGCGGCGGGTGAGTTTCCGCTCGACGCTGCGACCGTCCGCAACGTCGGCTACTCGCTTGCGCGCCATCTCGCCGCGCGTGTGGGGCGCCCGCCGCTCATCGTCATGGGTCGCGACACGCGTCAATCGGGCGCGTGGATCGAGCGCGCGCTTATGGAAGGCGCTCGCGCGGGCGGCGCGCGGTGCGAGTCGGCGGGCGTCATCCCGACGCCGGGCGTGGCGTATCTCGCACGCACGCTCCCGGCGGACGCTGGAGTAGTCATCAGCGCGTCGCACAATCCTTACGAAGACAACGGCATCAAAATCTTCGCGCCTTCCGGTCGCAAGCTCGACGATGCGACCGAGCGACTCATCGAAGCTGACATCTTCCAACAGCACGGCTCTCAACCTCCTGCCGCGGGCACGACAGCGCACGCGAAAGACGAGCGCATTAGCGTTAACGATCAAGGCGGCTCGTATGTGCCCGCTCTCGACGCGCGCTACCTCGACTACCTCGCCGGAGAGATCGGGCGCAGTCTCGATCTCACACGCCTGCGCCTCGTCGTTGACTGCGCCAACGGCGCGGCGTGCGCTTTCGCGCCCACATTGCTCGCGCGTCTCGGCGCGCAAGTCACCTCCGTCAACGCTGCGCCCGACGGTCGCAACATCAACCGCGAGTGCGGCTCGCTCTTCGTCGAACGGCTGCGCGACACAGTGACACACGCACGCGCCGATCTCGGCGTCGCATTCGACGGCGACGCCGATCGCGCCCTCTTCGTTGACGCGCGCGGCACGGTCACGGATGGCGACGCGACGCTCTGGGCGATGGCGAACTACTTCGACGCTCGCGGAGAACTCAACGGACGGCGCGTCGTTGCCACCGTGATGAGCAATCTCGGTCTCGAACTCGCGCTCAAGGCACGCGGCATCGAACTCGTGCGCGCGAGCGTCGGCGACAAGTATGTGCTCGACGAGCTACTCCGCACAGGCTCGTCGCTCGGTGGCGAACAGTCCGGTCACATTATTTTCCCCGACGTTAGTCTCGCGGGTGACGGGCTCATCACGACGCTCTTCCTGCTCCGCGCCATGCAAGATTCTCAGCAACCGCTCCACCGGCTCAGCGAAGGCTTCGTGCGCTATCCGCAGACGCTCGTCAACGTCCGCGTGCGCGAGAAGAAACCCTTCGACGAAGTGCCGGAGATCGCCGAAGCGTCGCGCCGCGCCGAGGCGCAACTTGCCGATCAGGGTCGCCTGCTGCTCCGCTATTCGGGCACGGAGCCGCTGGCGCGCATCATGATCGAGGGTCGTCGGCAGGACGAAATTGACCGGCTCGCGACAGACCTCGCCGCCGTCATCGGACGTTTGCTCGGTGCTGGCTAACGGCTCGCGGTCGTGAAAACTTTACTCGATCACCAGTGTAACTCTTACACGAATGGCGCGGGCACGTGCGCGCTGCGGCGGGCGGTCAACGGCGACAAATCGGCTAAAAGCTGAGCAAAAGTCGCGGCTTGGAGTGAAATTTTTCCTACTACCACTTGCATGGCATAAGCGTTGCGATGTATATTGTGGGGCAAGAGAGACGGTTGGTGAATCCTCCGTCTCAGTGGTTGCTGGGGTGAGGACAGTGACCACGAATTGGGTTGGGCGCAGCATTCCCCAAGTTTGCTGCGCCCGACCTTTTTATTGTCTACGCTTCGCTTCCGCTCAGCCTCTCTTCATGCTTCTCTCACTCCCTGCTTCCGCCTCCTTACTCCTCTGACGTGATACAATTTCCGCCGTTCTTCCGACTCCTACAGACATCCCGAAACGCGCCCGCCCGAACCGCCCGATGGAGACGAGCCGCTACCGCCGCGAGTACGCAGCTTACCGCTCAGCCTGCGAGGTCGCGCGCTACGAGTCCGGCGCGGGCGCGTCGTCTGAAGCGCAGGTTGATCGAATCCGCGAACGCTACGCGGAATTGTGGACGCGCGACGCCGTCATGGAACTCGCCCGCGCCCGTGACGAGACGCCTGCGACGTTCGAGACGGAACGCGCGGCTCTCTCCGCGCTTGCAAACGCAGCGCGACTTGCATACGCAGAAGCGCACGCGCGCGAAGTGACGGATGAGTTGTCGCGCTGCGAGATAGCTTCGTGCGTCGCATGGGGCGGGGAACGCCTAGGCTTGCGCGGCATAGCCGCACGCCTCGCTGCCGAGTCCGACGCGGCGCGTCGGCGCGAACTCGGCGCGCGCTGGCTCGATGCCGTGCGCCCGTGCGACGATCTGCGCGCTGCGCGTCTCGAACGCTTACGCGATGCCGCGCGCGAACTCGACTTCGACTCATACGGCGCGCTGCTCGCCGCCGCGACGAACACGGACACAGTAAAGTTGTCAGCCTCAGCTCGCGTCGTACTCGAACGCACTGCCGCCGTTTACGAATCGCTCGTCGCCGCGTGGGCGGCGCGCCATGTCCCGCTCGACATTGGGCGCGGGCTCGACTTCGCGGACGAAGCTTTCTTCGCGCGTCTCACACACCTCGATCAGTTCTTCCCGCCGGGCGCGGCGCGCACGACATACGAGGCGGCGATGCGCGGCTTGGGCGTCCGCATCGGACTGCAAGAGAACCTTCGCGTCGAAGAGTCGGCAGAGGTCGAAGCGGGAGGTGCGCGCTGTTTCGGCGTGCGACCGCCGGAGGACGTGCGCCTCGTTTTTAACGCGCGCGCGGGGGCAGACTTCTACCAGAACTTTTTCGACGAAGCGGCGCGCGCGCAGCAACTCGCCTGGGCTTCGCGCGAGTTGGCGGCGCGTTACCCGGAGTTCGTCCACGCGCCGGATCGCGCGACGTGCACAGGGTTCGGTTTTCTCTTCCGCGCGCTTTTCGCGGATGCGGCGTGGCTCGTGGAGACGCGCGGCGTGAGAGCGTCCGACGCCGAAGAGATCGCGAAGGCTTGCGCCCTTGTTGAGCTGCACGACGCGCGTCGAGCGTCGGCGCGTGTGATCGATCAGTTCGAGCTGTACGCGGCAGACGATCCGCGCGCGGAAGGTCTCGCCGAAAGTTTCGCGGCGCGCCGTCACGAGGCGACGGGTTTTCGCCCCTCGCCCGCGCTGCACCTCTTCGAGACAACGGGCAATGGCGCGCCCGCCGCCGAAGCCCTGCGCGGTCGCCTCTTCGCCGCGTCGCTTGGCGAGCATTTACGCACGCGCCACGGCACGCGCTGGTGGGCACGGCGCGCGGGGGGCGACGAACTCATCGATCTCTGGAACACAGCCTCGCGCTACACTGTGGAGGAACTCGCGCCGCTCGCGGGCGCGGGCGCGCTCGATGCGGAGTTACTGTCGGAGACTTTGAACGCGGCGACGAAGAAAGGTAAATGATGCGGCGTGTGCGTGTGCGCGCGGGCGCGCGGGGCGGTTATGAAATTCTGATCGGGGCGGGCGCGCTCGATCTGCTGGGCGAGGTCGCGCGCGGCTCGCTCCACGCGCGAGCGCGCCGCATCGTCGTCGTCTCCGATGCGTGCGTCTTCAGACTCTACGGCGCACGCGCCTGTGAGTCGCTGCGCGCCGCAGGCTACGAGGTCACGCACTGGCTCGCGGCGGCGGGGGAACGCGCGAAGAGTTTGCGCAACGTTGAGCGCGCTCTGGAGTTCTTCACGGCGCGCGGGTTGGAGCGAACGGACGCGGTCGTGGCGCTCGGCGGCGGTGTGGTCGGCGATCTGGCCGGATTCGCGGCGGCGGTACACCTGCGCGGCGTGAGCTTCCTGCAAGTCCCGACGACGCTGCTCGCGCAGATAGATTCGTCGGTCGGAGGTAAGACCGGCGTCAACACGCGCGCGGGGAAGAATCTGATTGGCGCGTTTCATCATCCGGCGGCAGTCGTCGCTGACACACAGACTCTGCGCACGCTCCCGCCGCGCGAGCTGACCGCAGGCTTTTGCGAGGCGATCAAGCAGGGCGCGGTCGGCGACGCGAAACTTTTCGCACGCACGCGCGACTTCCTCGCGGCGCGTGCCGGTGTCGTGCGGCGCGTCGGGCGGCGCGATGATGAGAGCGACGCTGATCAAGACGATGCTGAACTCGCGGAGTTGATCGCGCGACAGTGCGCGTTCAAGGCGAAGATCGTCGCGGCGGACGAGTGTGAGAGCGTCGAGCGGCGGGGCGCACACTCTCGCCGCGTCTTGAATTTCGGGCACACCGTCGGGCACGCGCTCGAAGCGGTCACCGGGTTTCGTCGCTTCCGCCACGGCGAGGCGGTCGGTCACGGCATGATCGTCGCCGCCGAAATCTCGAAAAGGCTAGGCTTGCTCGACCGTTCGGGGCTAGAATCATTGCGCGGCGCGGTCGCGCTCGCCGGGCGACTCCCGCGCGCAGACGATCTCCGCGCGGATGAAATTCTGCGAGCCGCCGCCGCCGACAAGAAATCGACGGGCGGCGAGGTGCAGTGGGTGTTGTTGGAGCGGATCGGGCGCGCGACGTTGGTCGGTGGGCGGGAGATTCCGCCGCGCTTGCTGCGCGAGTCGGTTCGCGCGGGGCTGCGGAGCGAACTTCTTGGCGGGGGTTGAAAAATTGCTGATGAAAATCTTGTGCGGGAGATGTTTACAGAAGTCGGGGCGGCGCGGCGAGCGCGGCGGCACGCGGCTCAACTTCCTGATCGTGATGTCGATCATCGTCGTGCTCGGCTACGTCGGATTCCAGATGTTTCCCGTTTTCTACCGCGCGCGCACCTTTGAGAGCTTCATGCAGGACACGGTGAACAGCGCGGCGGTGACCAACAAGAACCCTGCGTGGGTCGAGGAGCAACTCAAGAAGTCGCTCGCCGAATACGACGTGCCGCCCGACGCGGTCATCAAGTCAATGGTTCACGACAGCCGGCTCGAAGCGCAGGTGCAGTTCACGCAGACGATCTCACTCCTCGTGACGGAGTATCATTACACCTTCGATAAGACCGTGCGCAGCACGACCGCCGTCACGGGCGGTTAGCTCAAAGCCCTGGGAAGGAAGACGAAAGCGCGCGCACGTCAAACGTGCGCGCGCTTTTTAGTTGCGTAACCTCTCGGTTGAAATACGCCGGTTGAAAAATTCTCTCTTGCCAGCTCGTCAGACCGCTGCCGCCACCCTTGCGCCGAGTGAGCTTTGCAGTTGGACGAGTGCGGGTGCGGCGTCTGCGAGCCACGTCGTCGGGCAGACGCCGCAGCGCGTGCACTGGCTGACCGAAGGGCACGGGGCAGTGGATTTCGCCACTTGCGCGCGCTCGTGTTCCTGTTGCAGAAAGGCGCGACCCATCCCGGAGTCCACGATCTCCCACGGCAAAAATTCTTCGTAGTCGCGCGCGCGCATGGTGTGCGCCGCCGGATCAATCGCGGTCTCGCGCAGCGCGGCGTTCAAGTCGCCGCCCGTCCTCGTCATCGCTTCGATAATGCGCGAGACGCTTCGGTCGCCCGAAGAGAAGAGCGCCTGCTCGTGCGCGATGCGCGCGGACATCGAGCGCACCTCGACGTTCGGGATGCGCGCGAGCTGCTTGGAGACCCACTTGAGGCGGCGCTTGAGTTCGCGCTCCTCGCAGATCGGCTCCCACTGGAAGGGCGTGTTCGGTTTGGGCACGAAGCCGTTCAAGGCGGGGATGATCTTACCGGCGTAACCGAACCGCTTGCCCGCCTCCAACATCCTGTCCTTGATGCGCTCGACAAGCGAGACCATCTCTTCGAGGTCTTCGTCCGTTTCCGTCGGCAAGCCGACCATCAGGTAGAGCTTTACGGTAAGCATCCCCCGGTCGAAGACCGCGCCGCAGATGCGGACGATCTCATCGTTCGTCAAATTCTTGTTGATGACTTTGCGTAAGCGATCCGATCCCGTCTCCGGCGCGACGGCGATTTGCTGATCACGCGACTCGACGAGCGCATCCAAAAGTTCGTCTTCGATCTGATCGAGTCGAAGGCTTGAGACCGAGATGCGGTAGTTCATCGCGCGAAGCCCTTGCAGGATTTCGCTGATCTCCGGGTGGTCGCACACGGCGGTCGAGACCAAGCCGATCTTGTCGGTTTTGCCGCGCCACTCGGCGGCTTTGGCGAGGATGTCGCGCGCGGGGACGACGCGCGGGGGCCAGTAGTTGAAGCCAGCCCAGCAGAAGCGGCAGCCCTGCGAGCAGCCGCGCGAGATTTCGACGAGGAAGCGCTCGCCCATCTCCGCCGTGGGAGCCCAGATGACAGTCGAGGGCGCGAACACGTCGCGGTCGCGCAAGGCTGCGGCGGTCGCGAGATCGCCGCGCCGCATCGCGCGCTTGAGTGTGCCTTCCTTCGGATTCTCCGCCGCGACAGCGCGCCCCACACGCAAGGGCACACCCGGCTGCTTCGGCGTGTACGCTTCGACCGCGCCGTCCTCACGATAAGTCACGTCGTAGAGCGACGGCACGTAGAAGCCGCGACCGCGACGGGCGAGCGCGACGAGCAAGTCTTCTTTGTCGCCCTCGTTCGCGAAGATCGCGTCAATGAGTTGCGGGACTAAGACCTCGCCCTCGCCGACGCCGACCACGTCTGTAAACTCGGCGATGGGTTCGGGATTGAGAAACGACGCCGCGCCGCCCATGACGATGAGCGGATCGTGCGCCGTGCGTTCACGCGACCAGAGCGGCACGCCTGCCAGCCGGAGCATCCGCGCCATGTTGTAATAGTCGGTCTCGAAAGAGATCGAGAACGCCACCACGTCGAAGTCGCGCACAGGCGTCTGCGTCTCGTAGGAGAGGAGCGGTGTGCG
>JAVXVR010000197.1:0-6788 GCA_032230165.1 Acidobacteriota bacterium
AGGGGACGGCTCAGACTACCGATAAAGGCAGCCCGTTTCAAGCGCCTGTCCCTCACGTTTTTATGTCGCGGCGCGAGGGGGATAGAATGGCGCGACGTACATGGTCGGAAGCTGGCGCGTTCAATCAGACGAAGTGGCGACTGCCGTTTCCAGACCCTCATCCGGGCTTGTTTTGCGGAGGTTAACGACCGGCTTTCAGGGCGCGGCACGTCTCCTCAACGCAGAACGTTATTTACAAGGCGGGCTGAAGGTAATAGAATGCCGCCAACGTAATAGCAAATCAGTTTGCCGAAGTTCTATGCACGTCAGCCCAGATTGCTGAAGGAGAATACTGATGAAACACCCTCGCGGACAGACCGCTTCGGAGCGTTGTCGCGTGTGGCGGCAAAGATCGCGTACACGTATTTTGGTCGCGTTGCTTGTCTGCGTGATCGGCTTTAGTCTGCTGCCCGCCGCGCCGTCCGCCGTACACGCGCAGGGCGGCACTTCGGCTGACCTCGTCGTCTCCAAGAGCGGGGACAACACAGCTCCTCTCGGCGGACAGATCGCCTACAACATCGTCGTCACCAACGCCGGTCCCGACACCGCCACCAACGTGGTGCTGACCGATCCGATCCCGGCGCACACGACCTTCGTGAACGCCTCGGTCAGTCAGGGCACGGTGATGTTCGACGGCACCACCGTCACAGCCAACTTCGGCACGATTCTGGCTTTCGAGAGCGCCAGCCTCACCCTGACCGTGTCGGTGAATTCCGACACGCCGCGCGGCACGACGATCAGCAACACGGCTTCGGTCACCTCTGACACGCCCGACCCGGACACGACCAACAACTCGTCCACCGCCGACACCATCGTCACGGGACCGTTCCCCGGCGACGTGCTCATCAGCGAATTCCGCTTCCGGGGTCCCGGTGGGACGAACGACGAGTTCGTCGAGATTTGTAACAATACCAACAACGACATCGTCGTCTCTGACCCGTTCGGCGGGGTAGGGGCTACCGCGTGCGCTTCATGTCGCGCAGCTCAAGCAGTGCAACTGGCTAGCGGCTGGGCGCTCGTCTCTTCGGACGACACCGCGACCCCGAAGTTCGTCATCCCCGACGGCACGGTCATCCCGGCGCACGGTCACTACCTTGGGGTCAACTCCGTCGGCTACAGCCTGAACGGCTACCCCGCCGGCACAACCATCAACGCGGTGGGCGACATCACCTACAGCGCCGATATTCCAGACAACGCCGGCATCGCTCTCTTTAGAACGGCTGATCCTTCCAACTTCAACGCCGCCAATCGGCTGGACGCGGTCGGCTTCAGCGCCGTCACCAACCCGCTCTACCGTGAAGGCAGCGGGCTGGGGTTGCCCGTGACGAGCGGCGTCGAGCACAGCTTCCTGCGCAGGTTGCGCAGCGCACCGCCGCAGGACTCAGACGATAATCTCGCGGACTTCGTCCTCGTTGCCACGGACGGCAACGCGACGCTCGCCGCGGCACAACTCGGCGCGCCGGGACCCGAGAACCTTTTCAGCCCGACCCAGCACACCGACAACTTTGGCTCCGCCTTGATCGAGCCGACGCTCCCGTCCTCACAGCCGCCGAACCGCGTGCGCCAGGGCTCGGGCAACTCCGGCACGCTCTCGATCCGTCATCGCTGGACGAACAACACGGGCAACACGGTAGAGCGCCTGCGCTTCCGCATCGTGGACATCACGACGCTGAACACGCCCATCGCCATTGCGCCGCAGGCTGATCTGCGTCTCGTCACCTCCGACGACTTCACGACCACGACGAGTCTCGGCACGCTGACCGTCAAGGGGACGATTTTGGAAGAGCCGCCCGCGCAACCTATCGGCGGGGGCTTGAACTCGACGATCTTCGTTCCCCTGCCGCCGGGCGGACTCGCGCCGGGGGACAGCATCAACACGCAGTTCATGACGAACGTGGCGAAGGCGGGCACCTTCCGCATCTTCGTCGTCGTCGAGCCGGTGCTGACCAACAGCATCGTTGCCTCCTCGCAGAAGTTGAAGCCGGGCACGGGGAAGGCTTCCAAAAAGAGTCTGTCGAAGTAAAGGGCGTCCATCGCCGCGCGAGCGGACGAGCAACGCCACGAAACACCGAGAGCGCAGTCACGGCGGCGAAAGCCCGCGGGCTGCGCTCTCGTCTATCTACATCTCGCGACTCACTTGAACTCCGATCGGCGTTTCGGTGACACTTGCGGCGCATGGACGCAGCGACAATAGTTGTGACGAGACGCGGCGCTGATCGCGCGCGCGGCGGTCACCTCTGGATTTACCGTAGCGACGTGTCCTCAACAGGGGGCGCGGCGGGCGGCGCAATCGTTGGCGTGAAGGATGAGCGCGGGCGCATGGTCGGGCGCGCTCTCTACAGCGACCGCTCGGAGATCGCTCTGCGCCTGCTCATCCTGCGCGACGAAGAGATCAATCGTGAGTGGTGGCGTGCGCGCTTGCTGGAAGCGTTCGCGCGCAGGGAAGCGTTCGCACGCGGGGCGGACGCCTTCCGCCTCGTCTATGCCGAAGGCGACGCGCTGCCGTCGCTCATCGTGGATCGTTACAGTGACGTGCTCGTCCTGCAAACTCTCTCGCAGGGGACAGAAGCGATCAAGGACTTACTCGTCGAGCTGCTCGTCGAAGAGCTGCACCCGCGCGCCATCGTCGAGCGCAACGACGTGCGCGTGCGACGCCTCGAAGGCTTGGAACTGCGTGCGGGCGTGCTCTACGGCGACGCACCGGCGGAGTTGGAGGTTGTGCAGCACGGCGTGCGGTTCACGGTGGCGCCGCTCGCAGGGCAGAAGACCGGCGCGTTTTTAGATCAACGCGAGAACCATCTGGCGGCGCGCGAGTACGCACGCGGGCGCGCGCTCGACTGCTTCACCTTCAATGGCGGGTTCGCGCTCGCCGTCGCGCAAGGGTGTGAGAGCGTCGTGGGGCTCGACATCTCAGGCGAAGCGTTGGCGACCGCGCGGCGCAACGCGGAGTTGAACGGTCTGACTAACGTCGAGTTCCGCGAGGCGAACGTCTTCGACGCGCTGCGCGAGATGCAGGACGCCGGGGAGCGATTCGACACCGTCATCCTCGACCCGCCCGCCTTTGCCAAGAATCGCGCGAGCGTCGCAGCCGCGGCGCGTGGCTACAAAGAGATCAACCTGCGCGCGATCAAGATGCTTGAGCCCAATGGTGTACTCGTCACCTGCACCTGCTCGTACCACATGAGCGAGACGACGTTCCTCGAAACGGTCGCCTCGGCGGCGGCGGACGCGCGCCGTCGCTTGCAGATCGTCGAGAAGAGAATTCAGGCGCGCGATCATCCCGTGCTCGCGACCGTTCCCGAAACCCTCTACTTGAAATGTCTGATCGCGCGCGCGATTGACTGAAGTCAAAGCCACAAACAGGCGAAATGAGAAGGTGCGTCTATGGGATGAGTCGCATGGGCTGTCGTCTGCCATAGGTGAGCGTGCGCCAGAGCCACTCGCAGGGTCCGAAGCGGAAGCGCGCGAGCCACCAGCGGCTGTAGAGAATTTGCAGCGCGAAGATCGTGAGCGAGATGGGCACGCACAAAGTCGTCCCCACGCGACCCATTAATCCTAGTCCGGCGAAGCCGTAGAAGATGAAGAGGTGTAGCAGCGTCTGCGTCAGATAGTTCGTCAGCGCCATGCGACCGACGGGCGCGAGCCACATCAGGCGGCGACGCCCACGCTCGCGCTGGAAGAGCAGGACGATTGACGAGACATAAAAGCACGACATCGCGGGGACGCCGACGGAGATGACGAACGACGAGAGCGCGACCCAGCCGGAAGCTTCGTTGAGGCGGTCGTGATCTTCGAGGTAGCTCGTCAGCGCGTAGAGGAAATTGCCGACGATTGCCGCAGGGAGACTCCACTTGAACAGCCGGCGGAAGAGCGGCAGATGCAGATGCGCCTCGTGGAGTATGCGGCGGCGTCCGACGTAGAGACCGAGGAGGAAGCGACCCATGACGTAGAGCGCAAAGCCGACGAAGAGCGGCGAGAGCAGGTACTCGTCGAGGTTGTAATGGAAGTGCGCGCGCACCACGTCGAAGTATGTGCCGTGCGTGAAGGCAGCGAGTCGCGCGTCCATCACGTGCATCGCCTCGGCTCTGTCAGCCGCAACTTGTGCGGCGTCGCGCGCGTCGGTCACGCCGAAGAAGCGCACGAGCACCCACGGGACGGAGAAGAGCAACGCCATCGGCACGACCGCGAGCCCCGCGCCCCAGCCCAAAAGCGTCCTGTCCTTGCACTTGCGCCAGAGCAAAAGGGTGAAGCCGACGAGCGCGTAGAGGTGGAGGATGTCGCCGTACCAGAGCAGGAACATGTGCGCGCAGCCGATGACGAGCAGCACCGCGAGGCGGCGCAAGTAAACGGGCGCGATGCGACGCCCGCGCTCCTCGGCTCTCAACATCTGCACGGCGAAGCCGAGACCGAAGAGGAACGCGAAGATCGTGTTCGCCTTGTCGTCCACGAAAAAATAGATGACGGAGCGCACATACCCGTCGAGACGCGCGGTCGCAAGCGACGCCGCACGCTCCGGCGTGACGGCGACATCCGTGCCGCTCAGGTAAACCATGTTCGCCAGGAGCACGCCGAAGAGCGCGAAGCCGCGCAGCACGTCGATGAGCTGGATGCGCTCGCCTGCGGCGACGGGTTGGAGTCTGCTCTCTTGCGTCGTCACGGGATCGTCAATCGCGGCGCGCATACCCGTCTGCTCGACGGTGGGGGCTGTTTGAGACATTCGAGACGCCTTTCGTGTGGAAGGCTGATTGAGCGTGTGGGAGAGGGTGCTCCCACGGAGCGCATTGACGAATGGAAGACGCGGCAGCGCGCCGGAACGTTTCCGGTTGATCTTACGGGCGGGTGAAAGGTTTGTTTAGCTCGTCGAAGAAGCGCGCACCATCTCGGCGAGGCGGCGCGCGTCGGGGAAGGCTTCGAGGGCTCTGAGGAGTTGCGGGTCGCCTTCGAGGACAGCGCGCAAGCCAGCCTCGTTGCCGTAAGCCGCCGTGACGATCTCTTCGCGGATGCGCAGGCGCGCGTAGTCGGCTTCCGCCTCCACCTGCGCGGGCGTCAGGGCGTAGGTCTCCGCGTCCTTGCGGACGAACTCGCGGAAGGCTTCGAGCACGCGGTCGGTGACGGGCAGATCGGTCGCGCGCGGGTGTTGACCGTATAAAACTTTTTCGACGCGGTAGTTCTCAAGTCCCGCGACCTGACCGGCGGCAAGCTCGCGCGTGAAGTGGAACGCGGCTTCAAAAATTTTCAGGCGCGCTGGTGAAGTCACGTCGAGCGGCTTCACTTCGATGTCGGGTGTGATGCCGCCGCCGCCGTAGAAGACGCGACCGCCAGCAGTTTTCACGGCGGGACCTGCGGGCGCGGGCTTCGGCGTGGGCTGCGGCGTCGGCTGTGTGAACGAAGCGTTCGCGCCTGCGGGCTGCACGGGCGACGTGGGCGAGTGCTGTGCGGGCGGCACGGGCTCATCCGTCGGGTCGTGGCGCACGTAGTAGTCGTAGAGAGAGCCGCTTGAGTAGTCGCGCTGGATCGAGCGACCGTAGGGCGTGAAATACTTCTGCGTCGTGAGTGTGAGCCCGTCGCCGTAAGGCAGCGTGAAGAGATGCTGCACGAGCCCCTTGCCGAAACTGGTCTCTCCGACGATCAAGCCCCGCCCGTGATCCTGCAACGCGCCCGCGACGATCTCAGACGCCGAAGCCGTGCCGCGATTGACGAGCACGACGAGCGAGTAGTCCTGCGAGCCGTCGAACTCAGTGTTCTTGTAGAGAAGCGTCTGCGCGTTTTCGGTGCGACCGCGCACGGAGACGACCGGGTAGCCGCGCGGCAAAAACTGCCCGGCGACTTTGATCGACTGGGGAAGAAGTCCGCCGGGGTTGCCGCGCAGGTCTAGGACGAGCTGCGTCATGCCCTGCTTTTCGAGCGAGGCGAGCGCGTGCTCCATCTCATCGCTCGTGTTCGAGGCGAAGCCCCCGGTGAGCGCGACGTAGCCCGTGCCGGGTCGGATCATGTAAGCGGTGCGAACGGTCGGCTGCGGCACGGCATCGCGCACGATGGTGAAATAGAGCGGAGCCTGCGCGCCCGCCCTCTCAACCTTGATCGTGACGGGCTCGCCCCGCACGCCGCGCACGGCTTTGGAGACCTGATCGCCCGTCCAGTCGCGTGCGTCCTTGCCGTCCACCTCGACGACGCGATCGCCGTAGCGCAAGCCAGCCTTGTCGGCGGGCGTGTTGGCGACGACCGACTGGACATAGACGGCGTCGCGGTGGCGCAGGATCGTCACGCCGATGCCGTAGAACTCTGATTCGTGATCCTGCTTGAGCCGGTCGAAGTCCGCTTTGGTGAAGAAGGTCGAGTGCGGGTCGAGCGTCGAGAGCATCCCCTGAATGGCGGCTTGGCTCGCCTTCTCGTAATCAATGTCGTCGGCGTAGTTTTCGTTGACGATGGAGAGCGCTTCGTCGTAGTCGTTCTCGATCAACTTCTCGCCCGGAGGGAGGGAACTGCCCGGCGACACGTCCGCCACGTGCCACGCGCGACGCGCCAGGACGCCGCCCACAACCGCGCCCGCCGCGATCACGACCGCGAAGACGATCAAGCTCAGCCTGTTCTTCAGTACACGCTCTGCCATGCAAACGCTCTTCTCGTGGGAGACCTTCGACGAAATACTACCACACACGACCGCGACGCGCCGAAACAGGCGCGGCGACGGGCGCGTATGCTATAAAGTCTAGAGTCTGGAGTCGCGAGTCTAGAGTCTGGAGTCGAAT
>JAVXVR010000206.1:0-6181 GCA_032230165.1 Acidobacteriota bacterium
ACGCCTTTCGGCACAGGCTTCTAAGACCTGCGTGGCTGCCAATTACACCACCCCGGCATAGATCGAAACCGAAAGGTTAAAGGATGGTTGCGGCAAAGTCTAGCGACGCCTCTTCACCACATGCCGCGTCGCTTGAGCCAGAGCAGGGCGAGACCGATCAAGCCGAGCGTGAGCGCGGAGACGATCCAGAAGCCGACGCCGACGCCTGCGACGGTCGTGTGCGCGAAGGGCAGCCCCGTCACGTTCATGCCCCACGCGCCGAAGACCGCGGCGGCTGCCGCCTCGCAGATGCCGACGACGGTGAGCGTCTTCATCGTCTCGTTCAACTGGTTCGACATGAAAGAGAGGTGCGCCTCGGTCGCGCCCGTCACCATGTCCTGCTGGATGTCTATGATGTCGAGCAAGCGCAGGACGTGATCGTACACGTCGCGGAAGTAAGGATGCGTTTCGAGATCGAAGAGCGGGTGACCGTGTTTCGGAAAGGCGTTGAACGCTTCGCGCAGAGGGTAGAGCGAGGTGCGTAGGGCGAAGACGCTGCGCTTGAGCATGAGCAGCTCTTCGGCGTCCGCGCCGCGTTCGCCGTGGAACATGATCTGGTCGAGGCGGTGCAGGCGCGCGTCTATGTCGTCAACGATGGGGAAGCAGGCGTCTATGATCGCGTCAATGACGATGTGCGCGAGGAAGCCGACGCGGTCGCCCATCTCCGGCTCGGCGCGCTCCCAGCGCTGTCGCGCGAGATCGAGCGCGGGGATGTGTCCGGGGTGCAGAGAGACGACGTAGTTCTCGCCGACGAAGAGATCGACCTCCGTCATCTGCAACTCCTGACCCGTGCTCGCGAGCGGCGCATAGACGACGATGAAGTAGTAGTTTGGGTACTCGTCAACTTTGGGTCGCTGCCGCTGCTTCAAGGCGTCTTCGAGCGAGAGCGGGCTGAAGTCGAACTCGCGCGTGAGCATGGCAAGCTCAGCCGCGCCGGGGTCGCGTATGTCCACCCAGAGGAGCGAACCCGGCGTGCCGATCTCGTCGCTGATGCGTTCGGGCGGCAGCAGTTCGGGCTGCTCCGTGCCCGGTCTGCGGAGGAGGACGGTGGTCTGCGGCAGTTGCGGCGGTCGCGTCGGCTCAATGGGCACACGCCTGCGCGGCAGGAAACGACGCGGCGGCTTGCCTGCGGGCGATGGCTGCGGTGGCAGAGCTTTCAGCGCGATTGTCCTGCTGCTGTAGTCCACAGAATTGATCCTCCACGCTCGACCGTCGAGCCGCCGATCCGTTTGCGCGCCATGATAAATGACGCGCGGGCGCGGAAGGAAGCCGGACGCGCTCACACCCTTTCGAGCGTCCAGACATCGACCGTGAGTTCTTCCGAGTAGTGGAGGAGGGGCTTGCCCTTCGGCTTCGGGAGTTGGTGCGACTCGATCATCGTGGACTTGAGCGAAGAGACTTCCGCCGCGCGGAGTTGCCACGGCGCGTGGTGGATGCGGCAGCGATAGACGCTCTCGCCGCTGACCGTGTAGAGACAGCCGCGTTCGGTGAGGAAGAATTCGAGTGAGCCGGGCTCGGACTCTTTGAGCGCGTCGCCGATCTGCCACGTCGCATCGAAGGCGGCGCGGGGCGCGTCCGCGTGCGTGCGTCGCGAGTGATAGACGATCTCCCGCCCGTCCTGCTTGAGCGACATCTCGGCGTTGAAGTAGGGAAGAAGGAAGAAGGTGCGCGCGCCCCAGACGGCGAGGGCGCTCGCGGCGTCGAGCGAGAAGAAATAGACGCCGGGCGTGCCCTTGTAATGCACGTAGGTGCGGACGTTCAACTCGTGCATCTCGCTGAAACCGGGGATCGCTGGCAGAAAACTCGCGCGCAAGTTCCACATCGTGAAGGGCACGACGCCGATCCACGCGTCGCCATCGTGTGTGTCAATCGAGAGCTGTGGGGGCACGGCGCGGCGCAGCGTCTCGACGGGCAGTCTCCAATGTAAGAAGAGGAGCTTGCCCCACGTCTGCTGCATGAGCGGGACGCCGTCGGGTCGCTCGCGGATCGTGAGCCGGTCAATGGTCTCGTCGTCGTTCGTCACGGCGGCAGGTTAGCGCAACGCGGCGGGAAGTTAAACTCGGAAGCGTACCGAGGTGTTAAGAGTTGACCGCGCGGTGGAGCGACTGCCAGGAGGCGTGGAGCAGTGCATCAATGCGCGCCCAGTCTGCTTCGGTAACGCCGCCTGCGGCAGCCTTGTCGTCGCGGATGCGCATCGCCTCGGCGCGCAGGCGCGCGTGCTCTTCGAGCCGGTCGGCGGGGACGCGGTAGATTTCGGAAGCTAAGGCGGCGAGCGCGCGGTCGAGATCGCCCGGCGCGTGGCGCGCACGCTCGCGGTGGACGATCCACCATTCGAGTTCGAGCTGCGCGGCGCGCTCGACGTCGAAGTCCGAGTGGCTCGCTTCGCGCAGCGCCGCGTAGAACTGCAAGAGATCGGGGAGCGCGCGCTCGTAGTCTGTGCGCGTGCGACCGTCTTTGAAGACGAAGGCGGCGCGCGCGGCGTGGTAGGCGACCGCCTGCGACTTCCAGTAGGTGAAGCCGTACTGTCGGCGCAACAGCTCGCCGAGCTGCGTGTAGAGTTTCAGGCGGTCGCGCGAGTAGTAGGAGCGCCACATCGCGGTCTCAAGCCGCGCCACCTCGTCTGGGTCGAAGCGGCGCAGATCGGTCGCGCGCGTGCGCGTTAAATCGAAAGCGATCCAGCCGCCGAGGGCGACGAGGACGATGACGACGAAGGCGAGCGCGCGCAAGACGACGCGGGAGCAACCAGAGCGGGATGACATTGCTTATCTCTATCTTCGGAAACTTTGCGGGGCGCGTGAGCGAATAACAGAAAACGAACCGCGCCGCAATCAAATTTTCAACCGCACACATTTACGCTTGTCGCGCGCGGGCGGTTTGCGCTTTCCGGGGATAAGAACGGAAGACCCGCCGCTTGCACCGCTTCAACGTCATTCAGCCTACGACCGACGGGGCAGACACGTTCGTTGTCGTGCAGCAGGAAGGCGTCTCCTCTAGCTCGCCCGCCGCGCAAGCCGCAGCCAGCTCGACCAGCTTGCCATCGCTCGAAGGGCAGCAGAGGGTCGTCTCAGGCAAGTTGTCTGTGAGCACGACGAAAGCTTCCCAGTTGTTGCCGTCCGGATCGCGCACCCAGGTTTTGTCTTGCAGGGCGTAGCAGCAGTTGGTCGCCATCTCGTCGCGCGTCACAAGCCCCGCGTCAGCCCAACGCTCGCGCAACGCGAGCACGTCGTCTGTGGAAGCCACCTGTATGCCGAGGTGCGAGAGCGCGCCGCTGTCTGTGAAGGGGACTTCGTTGAGGGTGAGATTGAGCGGCGGGTTCTCGACGTCGAACTTCGCGTAGCCTGTCCGCACCTTCGCGGGCTCGATGCCGAACATTTTTTGATAGAACTCGAGGCTGCGCTCGACGCTGCGAACGTTCAAAGCGAGGTGCGCTTTGAGAGTCTGGACTACTCGTCTTGCTTCGGTCGTCATTTCCGTTTCACCTTTCGCCTGTGATATATTCGCCTTAGCGAATGTGAGGCGATGATAGGCGCGGCGGACATATATGTCAAGGCGAATTTATGTTGAAGGTCGGGGGAGTATGTGATGGCGAAGGGTGAGAGCGAGGTGGTGATGGAGCAGTTCTTCCGCGCGCTGGCTGACAGGACGCGTTTGCGGCTCCTGAACCTGATGGGCGGAGGGGAGGTGTGCGTCTGTTTCTTCGTCGAGGTCTTAAGTGTGAGCCAGCCGAAAATCTCGCGCCACCTCGCGTACCTGCGTCGCGCGGGCGTGGTCGCGTCGAGGCGGGAAGGGAAGTGGATGCACTATCGCGTGGTCGAGCCTGCGGGCGAGACGAAGGCGCGCGTCTTCGGCGAGGTGCGTGCGTGGCTCAGGGAAGAGCGCGAGATGCAGCGCGACCGCGAGCGGCTCGTCAAGATGTGCTGCGCGCCGCGACTCCCCGTACAACTGCAAGGCGCGCCGCGCCCGGCGGGGCTGAAGGGCTAGAAATTCTGTGGGGAAAACGAAATTGCGCCGCGACGTGCCCGAAGGCAATCGCGGCGCAATCTCTTAACTCCGGAAAACCGCCGAGACGGTTTAGGGGAGCGGCAACTCCGGCTTGTACACGCACGAAGCTGTCTAATTTATATCCCGGCGTCGAGCCTTTAGCGGTCGGCTTAATCGAGCCGGTCAGCACCCGGTCGCGTTTTCACGCTTCCGTTCGCGCGTCGGTTAAGAGCGCGAGCGCCTTTCGGTTTTTGTTGTGGTGGCTTTCCTCCACCGCCGGTCTACGTTCCGGTCTGAACGAGGTTCAACTTACGTCGAACGACATCGCTTCTCGCTGGCTGATCAATTCCTGCGAGCGCCACACGTTTTCATCCGTGCGCTTCGAGTGAGTCTGCCGACTCTCTCTAGCCAGCCTTTCGGCTGCGGCGCGGGCGTAAGCGACAGAGACTATCCGCTGATCCTTTGTCGCACCGGACGGCGCGTTGCCGCATCCGTCCGCCTCTCCCCGCACCGATCGCTAGCCCGTGAGCATCGCGATGGGAGGCGGAAGATACTCTCAGCGTGTGATGCTGTCAAGAGGTTTCTTCGTCCGCGCGAATAAAAAATTTTCGTCGAAAAGTTTTCCACATGTGGAAAACTTTTGCATCAAGCTTGTCCACAAAAGTTAGCTCGCGCGCGCGCAGTTTCGAGTCGAGTTTTTTCGAGTCGAAACTTTTTTTCAGCTCGTCAGTTGCGCGACGCTTTCTCTCTCCCGTTAACTCTTTTTCTGTTTCGCCCCCGCGCCTTTTCGCTTCGCCTTCGCGCCGCCGAGCCATTTGCGTATCAGGACGACGCTGCCGACGATTGCCACGGCGGTCAGCGCATAGACGACGTAGTCGAAGGCGGGCGCGTCCATGAGCCTGATGAGCCTGCGCCCGAAGTAGAGGATGAGCAGGGCTTCGATGGTGTAGCGCAGCCAGCGACCGAAGAAAACGCCCGCAAGCATTCCGAGCCGCGGGCTTTGCAGCGCGGAGGCTGTGAGCATGGCGGCGCGGAAGGGGAAGGGCGGCGGCATGAGGCTCGCGACGAAGACCGCCACGCCGCCGCGCCGTTCGAGTCGCGACGTGAACCACTTGAGCTTTTGCGGGTCAGCCAGTTTCCTGAGACCCTTCTCGCCCGCGCGCCGCGCCGGAAGGTCGAGCAGGAGGACGCCCAACGCCGCGCCCAAGCCCGAGGCGAGCGGATAGACGAACCACCACGCGCCCGCGTCGCCGCGCGCAAGGAGTCGCGTGAGCAGCAGCTCGTTGGCGAGCGGCAGGTAGAGGTATGAGCAGTCGAGCGTCTCCAAGAGGAAGGGACCGCAGACGCCGAGCGTGACGAAGAAGGAGATGAGCGCGCGCGCGAAAGTTTGCGAGACGAAGATTGCCATGCGTCGAGAGTTGTGCCAGCGCCGTGTCGGTTCTTAGAGCGTGAGCCTGAGAGATTCTACAACACGTGGGCAAAAGAGCCTCATGTGCGGGCGCGCGAGAGATGTCCGCTTTGTATGTCGCGCGGATTGACAACGGTGGGGAAACTTACTAAAGTTCGCGCACTTTTGTTTTGCCCTTTGGTTGGCTCCGTCGCCGTTTGACGGTTCTCGCCCGAACAAGCCGGTCAGGTAAGTTTTCCGATCCGACAGTTGCCGATGCCGTCACGCCGTCCCGCCGAACGTGACCTCCGATTGTAAGCTCACGAGACGGTCGCAACCACTCTTGCACTGCGCGAAGCCCCGAAGCGCAAGCCGTTGAGTTGCAAGGTGCGACTCGTAAGAACAAGCAGGGTCACAAGCAGCCGCCGGGGCTGATGCGCGCCATACGCACAGCGCGCCGCACGGTCGGCGTCGTCCGAGACTAACCTGCAAGTCGAACGGAGCATTACCCCACATGACCTCTTTGAAATCCCTGTCCGCCCTCAACCTTCGTCACTCACTCAAGAGATTCAGCACGCTCACAGTCGCGTTTGTAATCGTTTCATTACTCGCGACTGTCTTCGTGTGGCGTCACGCACTAGCCGCAAGCATTCTCTGGTCTTCCGCTGGCGGCTCGGCGTGGTTGACGGGTACTAATTGGACGGGAAATGCCGTTCCTACAGGCACTGACGTTGCTCAGTTCGGAGTGAACCCGACCACAGCGACTGGCGTCGG
>JAVXVR010000456.1:0-3108 GCA_032230165.1 Acidobacteriota bacterium
GCGCTGCAACTCGGCATCATCGCCGTCAGCTACGCGCTGCGTCTCGTCGGTCTGCTCAGCGGGAGCCGCGCCGGCGGCATCATCTTCGGCATCGCCGCTTTCATCTTCCTCATCTATTCGTTCATGCGCGTCTGGCGCGGCGACGAATACCGCATCGCGCCGCTCTCGGACGCTTCGCGCTGGCTCAACGAGAAGATCGCTCCGAAGAAATGAGACGGAAGTCCGTGCGTGGACGCCACGGAGATGGGCAGACGCGCCGCGCCGCTTCGTCCAACCCTTCGTTCTTAACCTCAACGCTTTTGAACCTGTGATACTCTCCCACTGTCTCTCCGCGTGCGGTCTCTCCCATCTTTTGTCTTCGGGGAAAAGCCTTTGTTAAAGAGAAGCGGACTCTGCACACGCCGCGCGCTCGCCTTCGCGCTCGCCGCGCTCATCATGTTCCAACTCGCCGCGCCCGATGCGCTCGCCGCGCAGCGACGACCGCGCCGCGCCACCACGTCCACGGCGACGGAGGACGCGCGCGTCGCGCAGATCGCCGACGCATACCTGCGCGATTATTTCTCCTTCAACCCAACGGAGGCGACCGCCGCAGGGCTGCATGAGTACGACGCGCGGCTCGAAACGCGCGACGCGGTCGCGGTCGCCACCCAGGTGCGCGCGCTCAAAGCGACGCTCGCCGCGCTTGCGCGCTTGCGCGAGTGGATGCTCTCGCCCGAAGCGCGCTACGACTTTCTGTGGATGCAATCGCACGCGCGTGCGCAACTGCTCGAACTCGAAGACATACGGATGTGGCAGCGCGATCCGAGCCTCTACAACCGCATCAGCGCCGCGAGTGTTGATAACATCCTCAAGCGCGATTACGCGCCCGTCGAGCGACGCCTCGACGCGCTGCTCGCGCGGGAGCATGAGATCGCACGGCTCCTGGCGGAAGCGCGCACGAACCTCCAGAACCCGCCGCGCATTTACACGGAGACGGCGATCCGCGAGGTCGAGGGAAGCATTGATTACTTCGCGAGCGTCGTCCCGCAGATGTTCGAGCACGCGGGCGGCGGTCGTCTCTCAGCCGCGCGCCGCGCCGAGTTCGCTACGGCGAACGACACGGTCGTCGCCGCGCTCAGACAGTTCGCCCAGTGGCTGCGAAGCGATCTGCTCCCGCGCTCGAACGGCGAGTTTGCGATCGGCGCGGAGAACTTCCGCAAAAAACTTCTCTACGAGGAGATGGTTGATGCGCCGCTCGACACGCTCGTGCGCGACGGCGAGCGTGAGCTGCGCCGCACGCAGGAAGAGATGCGCACAGTGGCGGAAGAGATCGCGCCGGGCAGGGGCGTCGGCGAGGTCTTGCGCACGCTCGGTCGCGAGCACCCCACGGCGGACGGGCTCGTCGGCGAGACGCGCAGCGAGCTTGATCGCATACGCGCCTTCGTCCGCACGAACAACATCCTGACACCTCCCGCGCGCGAGAACCTGATCGTCGCCGAGACGCCGGAGTACGCGCGCGCGACGAGCTTCGCCTCGCTCGACGCGCCGGGTGTGTTCGAGCGCACGGCGACCGAAAGTTATTTCTACGTGACGCCGCCCGACGCGGCGTGGGACGCGCGGCGCAGGGAAGAGCACTTGAGTTTCTACAACCGCTACCAGCTTCCCGTCGTCGCGATCCACGAGGTCTATCCGGGTCACTACTACCAGTCGCTCGCGCTGCGCCGTTCTGCGTCGCGCGTGCGCTCGGCGCTCGGCGCAAACTCGTTTGTCGAGGGCTGGGCGCACTACTGCGAGCAGATGATGCTCGACGAAGGCTTCGGCGGGGGTAACCCCCGTCTCCGGCTCGCGCAGTTGCAGGCGGCGCTCACGCGCCTGTGTCGCTACCTCGTCGGCATTAAGTTGCACACGCAAGGGATGAGCTACGAAGATGGCGTCGAGTTCTTCATGCGCGAAGGCTACATGGAGCGCACGAACGCCGAACGCGAGGCGCGGCGCGGCACGCTCGATCCTACCTACCTCGTCTATACGCTCGGCAAGATGGAGATCATGCGCCTGCGCGAAGACTACCGACGGATGTTGGGCGAGCGTTTCCGTCTGGCTGAGTTCCACGACCGTCTGCTCAGCTACGGCATGCCGCCCGTGAAAATCCTGCGCATGGCTCTGCTCGGCGACGCCTCTGCGGCGTCCGCGTCGGCGGCTCAGCCCGTGGCGAACGACGCGGGAGAAGATCGCACGAACGCCGTAGAGTTCTCCGTCCTCGCCTACGGCGCGTACAGCGGGTATGAGGGCGGTCGCGCGGTCGAGCTTGTCACGGACGACGCGGGGTGGCGGCGTGTGTGGGAAGTGATCGGCGGCGGGCGACCCCTGCCGGAAGTGAGCTTCAACACGCGCTCGGTCGTCGTCGCCTATCAGGGGCAGCAGAGGACGGGCGGCTACAGCATCGAGATCGCGGAGATCAGGCGCGATGGCACTGTGCTTGCTGTAAGTGTCAGAGAACGGCGTCCGGCGTCCGGAGACGTTACAACTCAGGTGATAACCTCGCCGTTCGTCGCGGTTTCTGTCCCGCGTCTAGCCGCGGGCACTACTGTGCGTTTCGCGGACGCAGGGGCGAAGGCGAGCGGGGTAGAGCCGGGGCAATCAAATCGCAAGAGAAATGTGACAACGCGCGTGCGGCGTGGCTCGCGGCGCAAACCGGGGTAAAGTTTTTGAAGGCAAACCGCCCGGTTGCCGGTTCATCAAAGTGGAGTCGGAAGAGACGGCGGGCGCAGTTCGTCCAGAGAGATTCTTCCGGCGCAAAGGTTGACTGCGACTCTCCCTCGTTTCGCGCGAGCCTGATGTGCAGACGGGTTTGCAAAATGTGCGGGATGTTCGGGGGAGCGTTCGGTTAAAGCGAGCGGCGCGCCCTCCGAGCAGTTTCGGTGGGACGCGCCGCTCGCGGTTTTTGGGACGACCGAAACAGGTCTCTATTTCATCAACGCATCCGGAGGAGAGAAGAAATGAAGAGGCTTATTCAACATCAACACGGCGCGCGCCGCGTCGCGGCATTCGTGATGGCGATGGTCGTGCTCGCGCTACCGGCGAGCGCGCTCGCGCAGTGCCAGCAGGTGACGCAAGCGCCGAACAATAAGT
>JAVXVR010000483.1:0-9742 GCA_032230165.1 Acidobacteriota bacterium
CTGTCGCAGGTGCGCTCAAGAAGCTGACGGGCGGCGTGCAGGTCGAGCCTAACGCCGAGTTCCCGGCCGAGGGCAACGCCTTCAAGATCGTCGGCACCGACGCCGTCGGCGCGGTCGCGGGCGCGGCGCTCAGGAATCAGGCGGTCGCCGTCACGCTGCTGGCGCTCGTCGGTATCCTCGTCTTCATCGCCTTGCGTTTCGAGTGGACTTACGGCGCGGCTGCCGTGATCGCCGTCTTCCACGACGTGCTCGTCACGCTCGGCATGTTCTCGATCTTCTACTGGGAGATCAACCTGACGGTCATCGCGGCGCTCTTAACGCTCGTCGGCTTCTCCGTCAACGACACCATCGTGACCTTCGACCGCATCCGCGAGAATTTGCGGCTGCACCGGAGGGAATCGCTCTACAAGATCACGAACGACTCGATCAACCAGACGCTCTCGCGCACCGTCATCACTTCCGGTCTCGTCTTCCTCTCGGTCGTGGCGATGGTCTTATTCGGCGGCGAAGTCTTGCGCCCCTTCTCGCTCGCGCTCGTCATCGGCATCGTCTTCGGGACTTACTCGTCCATCGCCATTGCGAGCCCGATCATGGTCTGGTGGCAGCAGCGTCTGGAGCGGCAGACGCCGCGCCCCGCGACCGCGAAAGAGTCGCGCGCGGCGCAGGGCGGAAAGGCTGCGGCGGCGCGCGCGTCGAGTGCCCGCGCGGCGGCTTCCGGTCGCTCGCAACGCGCCGCGCGCTAGCGAATTACGGGCGCACCGGGCGCGGACTTTGCGCTTGACTTCAAGCGAGGCTCGACATAGACTCAGCGCGTTGCTGGCTAATTAAATAGTTTTTGCAAGACGCGTAAGGCTTCTCGCGCACCCCTGCGCCGGAAGCGTGTCGCGATTGCGTCTTTTAAGCTGAAGGTCGGCGGGCTTCGAGTCAGTCCCGCGCGATGCGCGCACGTCGTAAGTCTTTAACCATCGCGACGCACGCCGCGCCCGACCGGCGCAGCCATCCCCCGGAATTTTAGTTCAACTACAACTCGCGCAGTTTGAGAGAAGACGTTCGGGAACATAACACTTCTCTCCGGTATCTAAGAGGCTGAGACACACGCGCCCCTGATCCACTGGCACCGGCAGAGGGAGGAGACAGATGTTCGAAAACTTAGTCGAGTCAACTTCACATAAAGACGATCTCTCCCGCAAGGGCGGGTTCTTCCTCGGCACGCTCGCCATCTACGGCGTCCTGTTCGTTGTGCTGTCGATAGTCGGCATCGTCACTTACAACGACCGCCTTGACGCGCTGAACATGGAGCTGACGACGATGGTCGCGCCCGTGCCGATCCAGCAGCAGCCCGAGCAGCAGGAGCAGAAGCAGGAGGCGAAGCCGCAGCCGGTGAAGGACACTCAGGTCGCGACCCGCACGGAGTTCATCTCAAGCAACCTCGACCCGACCAAGGTACCGCAGAAGGTGGAGAGCGTGGCGAGCAAGATTCCGCCCGTCCCGCCGGGCGGCGCGGTGCTGAGCAACCGGAATACAGACCCCGTGGGCGGCGCATCGGGTCCGGTCGGTCCCGGCTCTGGCACGGGCGGTCCCATCGGCGGCACGGCTCCGCCAAGACCCATCGTCCAGACCGAGGACGAACCGCCGCCGCCGAAGCCGACGCCCGAGCCGAAGAAGAACATCACCATTTCGGGCGGCGTCTTGAACGGCAAGGCGATCTCGAAGCCGACCCCGCCCTACCCGCCGATTGCACGCGCGGCGCGCGCTTCGGGCGTCGTCGTCGTGGCGATCACGGTTGACGAGTCGGGCAAGGTCATCTCGGCGCACGCCGTGAGCGGTCCCGCGCTGTTGCAGCAAGCGGCGACGCAGGCTGCCTTCCAGGCGCGCTTCACGCCGACGATGCTCTCGGGGCAGCCCGTGAAGGTCACCGGCACGATCAGTTATAACTTCACCTTGCAGTAAGCGAGGTGGGGAAGTCTTCGGGGGCGGACGCACAGTCGGCTTCACAGTTCGTCGGCTGTCAATCAGTCGTCGCCCCGCGTCCGGTCTGTAGTTTTCGCACGACGCTGCTCTCGCTATAGTTGAGTCTGAAAATTTTGGAGGGTTCTACCGTGACAATCCTAACGAGTTTGGTCGGAACGAAGACCATCGGTCTCCTGTTATTCCTGCAAGACGCGGCGGCACCGGGCGGCGCGTCGGACGCGGGCAACGACATGGCGAAAAACTTCACGATGCGCGAGATGATCCACAATCTGGGTCCGGTCGCCATCGGCGTCATCGCCATCCTCCTCATCATGTCCATGTACTCCATCGCCGTGATGGTCGAGCGCTACCTGACTTATCGCGCCGCCAAGCAGCAGTCGCGCGAGTTCGCGCCGCGCGTCGCGCAGGCTCTCAAGAACGACCGCATTGATGAGGCGATCACCATCGCCGACAAGCACAAGAAGTCGCACCTCGCGATGGTCGTCAACGCCGGACTGCACGAGTTCCGCGCGCACGAGTCGGGGGCTGATTTGTCGGGTGAAGAGATCGACGCCTCGAAGCGCGCCTTGCAGCGCGCCATCGCGATCAAGAGCGCGGAGTTTCGCCGCGGACTTTCCGGTCTCGCCACCATCGGCTCGACCGCGCCGTTCGTCGGACTCTTCGGCACGGTCTTCGGCATCATCGCCGCGTTCACGGGCATGAAGAACGCCGAGAGCGCCGGTATCGGCGCGGTCGCGGGTGGTATCGCCGAAGCTTTGCTGACGACCGCTCTCGGTCTCGCCGTGGCTGTCCCCGCCGTGTGGGTGTTCAACTACTTCACGGGCAAGGTTGACGGCTTCGTCATCGAGATGGACAACTCGGCTTCGGAGCTGATCGACTACTTTATCAAGAACCGCACGCGGCAGTTGAAGCCGTAAGCGCGCTTCTTCGTCGGCGGGGTTTCCCAGCGTCAACCGGGTCGCGGGGCGCACACGTTCGGTGGCGCGAGCCCCGCCGACTGCGGGACAGGAGAGTGTGGTATGGGAATGAGTGGGGGCGGGAACCAGAAATTCAACTCCGAGATCAACGTCACCCCGATGGTGGACATCATGCTCGTGCTGCTGATCATCTTCATGGTCGTCACGCCGCTGCTCCAGTCGGGCGTCTCGGTCACACTGCCGAAGGACATGAAGAACCCGGAAGTGGACAAGGCGATCATCAAGGAATCTTCGGTCGTCGTGGCGATCACGAAGGATAACGACTATTACCTCGGCAAGGAGAAGATCGAAATCGGCGACCTGAAGGATCGCGTGACGAAGGCGATGGAGAACAAGCAGCCGGAGGAGCGGATCGTCTACATCAAGTCGGACGTGGAGGCTAACTACGGCAGCGTCGTCGAGGTCATCAACACGATCCGGCAGGCGGGCATCGATCAGATCGGTCTCGTCGCCGACAAGAAGAAGGGCGGCGCGGCGCCCGCGCCGAACGCCCCGGCGAGCTAAGCCGCCGCCGACAGTCAGGTTTACGAAGGAGTTTTTAAGCGATGGCAATGAGTGAATCGGGTAGCCACGGCGAGTCCCGTGCCGTGCCCTACATCAACGTCACGCCGCTCATCGACGTGCTGCTCGTGCTACTGATCATCTTCATGGTCATCACGCCCTTGAAGCCGACGCGGTTCAAAGCTCTGGTTCCGACCGAGCCGCCGCCTTCCAACGAGCCGATCAAGCCGAACCCACTGACCCTCGTCGTCTCCATCGAGAAGGACTTGAAGCTCAAGCTCAACCTCGACGACGCGGGGTCGGTCAACGATCCGGCTGCGCTCAGTCAGGCGCTGACGCAAACCTTCAAGCAGCGCCGCGAGAATCACGCCTACGCGCCGGGCATGGAGAACCGCACGGAACTCCCCGAAGAGGATCGCATCGCCAAAGCGGTCTTCGTCAAAGCCCCGCGCTCGATGAAGTACGTCGAGGTCGTCAAGGTGATCGACGCCATCAAGGGTGCGGGCGGTAATCCCATCGGCTTGCAGCTCGATGATCTGGCGCAGTAATAGTAGCAGTAGCAGTTTTCGGTCGGACTAACAGCAAGACGAGTGGCGGGAGATGAGGTTTCGCGAGCGAAGCCCTCCCCGTCACTCGTCGGTCTTTGCACAATACCTCTAAGGATTCCTTCGGGAGTTAAATAGATGCGACTCTCTCAGCCCAAACTCTCAGCCTTCGCCGCCATGGCGCTCGCCGCTGCCGCCACTTCGGGGTGCGGCTTCGTCAACGGCCTGCGCGCCAAGAGCCAGCTCAACGACGGCGCGCAGGCTTACCGCGCCCACAACTACGCCGAAGCGCAGGATCATTTCCAGAAGGCGCTCGAACTCGATCCTTCGCAGAAGAACGCGCGCCTCTTCATCGCCCGCTCGATCCACGCCCAGTACAAGCCGGGCGTCGATCAGGAGGCGAACGTCCAGAAGGCGCGCGACGCGATCAAGGCTTATCAGGACGTGCTGGCAAGCGATCCGAATAACGACGACGCCTTCAACGCCGTCGTCTATCTCTTCCGCATGATCAAGGACGAGCAGAGCGAGCGCAACTGGCTCATGCAGCGCGCCAACATGGAAAGCGCGCCGGGCGAGAAACGCTCGCAGGCGCTGACCGTGCTCGCCAGCAAAGCCTGGCAGTGCTCCTACAACATCACCGAACAGAGCGAGAACAAGGTGACGGTGATGAAGGACGGCAAGGCGATCATCCAGTATCGCAAGCCGAAGGAGCAGCGCGACTACGACGAGGCGATGAAGTGTGCCACCGAAGGGCAGCAACTCGCCGAGAAAGCCATCAGCCTCGATCAGAATAGCGAGCAGGCGTGGTCGTTCAAGACGAACCTCCTGCTGGAGCGCATCAAGCTCGCCAAGATGGACGGCAAGGATCAGGACGCCGCCGAGCTACAGAAGCAGGCTGACGCCGCGCAGCAGCGCACCACGCAGTTGAACCAGGAGAACAAGCGCAAGAAGGAAGAAGAGGAGAAGGCGAAGGACGCCAAGAAGCAAACTTCCGGCTGACGCGCGCGCGCTTCAGTTAAGTCGCGCGAGTGCGCGCGACACTGCTTCCCTTAAAACAGGTGATGCTCGACTTTCGAGTCGGGTATCACCTATTCTTTATCTCGTGAACTGTCAACCGTAAACCGTGACAAGGAGCGATCCGGTTTTCCCCGTCACGGTTTACGGTTCACCTGTCACGGCTCTTATGATTCGCATCGAGGAAATCGTCGAGAAGGTGAGGCAGAGCCATCCGCAGGCTGACCTCGATCTGCTCCGCCGCGCCTACTTCTTTTCGGCGCGCGAGCACAAGGGGCAGACGCGCGCCTCGGGCGAGCCCTACCTCGTCCACCCGCTCGAGGTTGCCAATATCCTCGCCGACATGCGCCTCGATGAAGTCTCCGTCGCCACGGGACTCTTGCACGACGTGGTCGAAGACACGCTGGTCGAGCCTGCCGCTATCCGCGAGATTTTCGGCGAGGACGTTTCGCACCTCGTCGAAGGTTTGACGAAGATCGCGCAGATCAGCAACCAGTCGAAGGAAGTCCAGCAGGCGGAGAACGTCCGCAAGATGCTGCTCGCTATGGTGGACGACGTGCGCGTCGTCTTAGTCAAGCTCGCCGACCGGCTGCACAACATGCGCACGCTTCACTACCTCAAGCCCGAAAAGCGGCTGCGCATCGCGCAGGAGACCTTAGACATCTACGCGCCCATCGCGCACCGGCTCGGCATGGGCAAGGTGCGCGGCGAGTTGGAAGACCTCGCCTTCCGCCACCTCCACCCGGAAGAGTATCGCTCGCTCACCGCGCAACTTGAAAAACGCCGCGCCGAGCACGAGACGTTCCTCGACGCGACGACCAAGCGGATCGAAGAGAAGCTCAGCGAGGCAGACGTCCCCTTCGTGCGCGTCGAGGGTCGCGTCAAACGTCTCTACTCGATCTATAAAAAATTGAAGCGGCAACTGATCGAACTCGATCAGGTTTACGACCTCGTCGCCGCGCGCATCGTCACGCCTGACAACGACGTGCGCCACTGCTACGCCGCGCTCGGCGTCATTCACAACGCGTGGAAGCCCGTGCCCGGTCGCTTCAAAGACTGGATCGGCACGCCGCGCGACAACCTCTACCAGTCGCTCCACACCTCCGTCATCGGTCTCGAAGGTCAGCCCTTCGAGATTCAAATCCGGACAGAGGAGATGCACCGCATCGCCGAAGAGGGCGTCGCCGCCCACTGGAAGTACAAAGAAGGCAGGCGCGGCGCGCACGACGACGACGAGGCGTTCCAGTGGCTGCGCTCTCTGGTCGAGTGGACGCAGGAAGTGAAAGACTCGCGCGACTTTCTTGAGTCTTTGAAGCTCGACCTCTACCCGAAGGACGTTTACGCCTTCACGCCGATGGGCAAGATCATCCAGCTCCCGCGCGGCGCGACGCCGATTGATTTCGCCTTCGCTATTCACACCGAGGTCGGGAACACCTGCACGGGCGCGCGCATCAACGGTCGGATGGTTCCCCTGCGCACGCCGATCCAGAACGGCGACGTAGTGGAGATCATCAGATCGCCGAATACGCACCCCTCGCGCGACTGGCTCAACTTCGTCGTTACCTCGAAGGCGCGCAACCGCGTGCGCCACTGGGTCGCCGAGCAGCAGCGTGCAGAATCAATCGAGATCGGGCGCAAGATGTTTGAGCGCGAGGCTTCGCGCTTCCACCTCTCGCCTAAGAAACTTCTCGGCGACAGCGATGGCGAGATGAAGCGCGTCGCGGGCGAGTACGGCTACGGGCGCACGGATGATCTGCTCGCGGCGGTCGGTTACGGCAAGATCGTCCCGCGCAATGTTATCGCCAAATACCTCGGACCCGAAAAGTTCGACGAGCAGGCGCAGAAACTCGACGAGCGCAAGCCCTCGCGGCTGCGAAACTCGGTCGAGGCGGTCAAACGCATGATCCGCCTCGGCGACGACTCCATCGTCGTGCGCGGCGTGGATGATCTCTTAGTCAACCGTGCGCGCTGCTGCAACCCCGTCCACGGCGAGTCAATCGTCGGCTACGTCACGCGCGGCAAGGGCGTGGCGGTGCACGCAAGCCGTTGCAAGAACGTGCAGCAGTTGATGATCAATCCCGAAAGGATCGTCGAGGTCGAGTGGGCGGGCAAGCCCGACACGGTCGCTTACGCAGTCAAACTCCTCGCCATCACGGAGAACCGCACGGGGATGCTCGCCGGAATTACCTCCGCCATCTCCGACATGAAGACCGGCATCCGCGACGCGCGCGCCTCGGTCGCAACCGACAACCGTGGTCGCATCGAGGTGACGGTCGAGGTCTTCGACGTGAAGCATCTCGATAAGGTCATGCGCTCGGTGAGAAACGTCCCCGGCGTGCTCGACGTGGAGCGCATGAACGGTGCGGCTTGACGCTCCACACATGCCCGCGCACGAACGCGGCGGCAGAATTATTCGCACACGTGCGCGCGCCTCAAGCATCCCGCCCCCGCGCCGCGCTCATCAATTAACTTTGAGCTTTCTCTTTCAGGATCAAGGCAGGTGCGGGGCGCGACTGCTTCCGTATCGCCCGCGCGTTGGTGCGCGGCGGCAGATTCTGTTAAAATCCACGATTTGCTCGCAGAGTCTGAAAAAGAGGTCACGCCAACAGTGAGGCAGACAGTTGCAACCGGCGACGCGCCGCGCGCCATCGGACCCTATTCGCAGGCGATCATCGCGGGCGAGTTAGTCTTCACGTCGGGGCAGATTCCCACCGATCCCAAGACGGGCGAGTTCGTCGCGGGCGGCATCAGTGAGCAGACCGAGCAGGTCTTGCGTAACCTATCGGAAGTGTTAAAGGCTTCGGGTTGTGGGCTGGCGGACGTGGTGAAGACGACCGTCTTTCTGGCGGACATGAACGACTTCGCGGCGATGAACGAAGCTTACGGTCGCTTCTTTGCGGAAAACCCGCCCGCGCGTTCGACCGTCGAGGCGGCGCGCCTGCCGCGCGACGCGCGCGTCGAGATCGACGCGATAGCAGTGAAAAGAAGCGATTGATTCATTGACTCATTGGTTCATTGAATCAATGAAGAGATGGATCAATGAGTCAATTTCTTCACGCTGCTTTCTGAATTTTGCCCGCCTTGATGCAGGTGGTGCAGACCTTCTTGCGGGTCGCGTTGCTGCTATCCGGGCGCTGCACGCGGATCGATTGCAGATTGGGGTTGAAACGCCGCCGGGTGCGGTTGTTCGCGTGCGAGACGTTGTTGCCGAATTGCGGACCCTTGCCGCAGACTTCGCATCGTTTTGCCATGATTTTTGCAGTACCTCCGAAATGAGTGTCCCGTGCCCGAAGTCGCTGCCGAGTCGCACGGTGAGCAAACTCAGACAAGCGGGAAACGATTTTTATAACAGACGGTTTCACACGGGGTCAAGCGCGTGCCACCGGGGAAGCGGTCACCAACGAAAAGTTAAGGAGCCAGAGACACAGTGCATAGAGACGCCAAACGAATCGCGATTTTCATCTGCGCCGTCGCCCTCGTCGCCGTCGCTGCCGCCTGCAAACGCGGAAGCGCGAGCGCGGGCGGGAAGGACGTTGCCGCCACGGTCAACGGCAAGGACATCATGCTGAGCGAAGTTGATAACACCATCAAGCAGCAGACGAGCGGGCAGCAGGCGTCGCTCTCGCCGCTCGAATTAGGAGCCGCGCGCCTACAGGTCTTGGACGATCTGATCAAGCAGGAAGTCCTCTTCCAGCGCGCCGACAAGGAGAAACTGCTGCCGACCGACGACGAGGTCGCGCAGGTCATCAGCAACCAGAAGCAGCAGGTCGGCAGTCAGGAGGAGTTCCAGAAGGCGCTCAAGGAGACGGGGCAGACCGAGGAAGGCTTGCGCGAGGTGGTGCGCAAGCGCCTCGCCATGCAGAAACTGCTGGATCGCATCGGCAGCAAGGTCGATCCGCCGAGCGACAAGGAGATCGAGGACTTCTACAATGCTAACCGCGAGCGCTACGTCAGCGCGCGCGGCGTACAGCTCGCAGCGATCATCGTTGACCCTCAAGACAACGGCGTGACCAACGACGCGAAGAGCGACATCGAGGTGCAGAACAAGATCAATATCGTCTATCAGCGCCTGAAGAGCGGCGGCGACTTCGCCACCATCGCGCACGAGCAGAGCGAAGACCCGCAGACCACGCGCAACGGCGGCGACGTGGGCTTCTTCACCGAAGAAGACCTCAAGCGCGCGGGCTTCCCCGCCGAGTTGATCGCGCGGTTCTTCGGCAACGAGATGCAGGTCGGCGACTATACGCCGCCGACGAAGGGCTCGGACGGTCGCTGGTCGATCTGGAAGCTGACCTCGCGCCGCCTCCAGAACGAGAACCTGACGCTCGACAACCCCGAAGTGCGCAAGGACGCCGCCGACACGATCATCAACCAGCGCAAGCAGATCGTCAACGCCGCGCTCCTCGAAGTCGCCATGCGCGAGGCGAAGATCGAGAACAAGCTCGCCGAATCCATGCTCAACAGCGCGAACAGCCTGAGCAGTCTGCGCCCGGCTGGCGCGCCGGCTCCATCACAACAGGGCGCGCCCGCAGCGACCCCCGCTCCGGGTATGCCTACCCCACCCGCGACGCACGGCGCAACGCCCGCGACGAACGCGAACAACGCCGCCAAGCCGAACGCGAACGCGGCGAACCGAAACGGCGGCGCGCCAGCCGCGAGCAGAAACACGAACGCTGCCGCCACGACGAGGAATAGCAACAGGTAGCAAGGCAGTCTGAAGTCGAGGGTGGGGGG
>JAVXVR010000485.1:0-3272 GCA_032230165.1 Acidobacteriota bacterium
GGACGCGCTGGAGCGAGCGACCGACGTTGACGTGCTCCGTGCTGACCTCAATCGCCGTGGGGCGATCCTTCGCGAGCGAGGCGAGTTGCAGCGTGTTCGGCTGCTTCGTCTTCTCGTCGCCGAGGACGAAGAGCGCGAGCGTGCGCGCGTCCAGCCAGAGGTGATAGCCGACGGGCTTGACGTTATCTAAGACGAGCGACGCCGCGCCGCCCGCGAGTGGAAACTTCCAGAGGCGTTGCGTCTTGTCTGCCTCGACGCGCACGACCGAGAAGAACTTGCCGCCGGGCATGAGCGTCGGCGAGTATTCGCTCTCCGGCGTCGAAGTCAGTTGCGTCGTCGCACGGGTACGCAAATCATATCGGTAGATGTCGGTCTGATCGCCTTCGCGTTGTGAGGTAAAGAGGAGCGTCTGACCGTCGGGCAGAAAACTCGGCTGGTTGTCGTAGCCCACGCGTCGCGTAATGTTCGCGGGCTGACCGAAGACGAGCTTGCCGCCTTCGCTCTTTAACTCGACGACGAAGATGTCCGTGTCGGGCGGCGACTGTGCGGGCGTCTGCGCGGGTGTGGGCGTCGGTTGTTGTCCGCGCGCGGCGTTGAAGAGGATGAGACACGCGAGGACGGGGCAGGTGAGTAAGAGCGATCTACGGGTTGCGCGTTTCATGTGTTTGATCGGTCGCGCCGCTTCGTCGTAATGCTTACACGATTTCTAACAGCTCGACCTCGAAGGTCAGCTTCTCGCCCGCGAGCGGGTGGTTGGCGTCGAGCGTGACGTGCGTCTCCGTGACTGCGGTGATGGTGAGCGGAATCTCCCCGTCGGGCACTTTCATCAGCAGGCTCATGCCGACCTCCGGCTCGTGCTCGAGCCGCATCCCTTCGCGCGCGACCGTGTTGACGAGCGCATCCACGCGCGCGCCGTAGGCGTCCTCCGACTCGATCTCGATTGTGCGCCGCTCGCCCACTGCCATCCCGCGCACGCCTTCGTCGAAGCCCGCGATGACTTGTCCTGCGCCGACCTGGAACTCCAGAGGCTCGCCTTCAGGCGACTCATCGAACACCTCTCCGCCCACGAGTCGCCCCGTGTAGCGCACGCGAATTGTGTCGCCCTCTTTCACCGTTTCTGGCATAATCGCTTCCGTCCCGTTCTCTTGAATTGCCGAAGCATCGCATACTTTCCCCGCGTAATGCCAGCCCTGTTAGGCGGCGATCTACTTCACGACGTAACTCTCGGAGCAGCCATGAGAAAAACGCTCGCGCTCCTGATCTCTCTCGCCATCCTGCATCCCTTGATCGCGCCCGCTTCCGCGCAGCAGCCGACGCAGACGCCCGCGTCCGCACCATCACAGCCCGCCGCGCCACGGCAACAACAGCCGCAGCCGCAGCCAACGCCGCCCGCCGCGACTGAAGAGGAAGATGTCGTCCGCATCACGACGAACCTCGTGCAGCTCGACGCTGTTGTGCTCGACAAGCACGGCAAGCAGGTGACGAACCTCAAGCCGGAGGACTTCCAAATCTTCGAAGACGGCAAGCCGCAGAAGATCACGAACTTCTCTTACGTCACATCCGATATCCCCGCGAACGCAATGGCGACGACGACCGCCGCGCCCGCCGCGATGAAGCCCGACAAGAACGCGCCGCCCGTGCCGCCCCGTCGCCTGCGCCCCGAACAGGTGCGCCGCACGGTCGCACTCGTCATAGACGATCTCGCGCTCTCAGGCGCGGACTTGATCTTCGCACGGCGCGGCGCGCGCGAGTACGTTGACAAGTACGTCGCGCCGGACGATCTCGTGGCGGTCATACGCACGAGCGCGGGCGTGGGCGCGTTGCAGCAGTTCACTTCCGACCGGCGGCAACTCTACGCGGCGCTCGATCATGTGCGTCCTTTCCTCGGAGGCAACGGACTCAGCACGTTCGCGCCGCTCCAGAGTGATCCCACCGGCGGCAGTTCATCGAGAGACAGCCGCGCCTCGACCGGCAGCCGCGACGCGAGCGACGGCAGCGACTCAAGCGACGTGGTGGAAAATTTCCGCGAAGAGTATTTCGCCGTCGGCACGCTCGGCGCGCTCAACTTCGTCATCAACGGGATGCGCGAGTTGCCCGGTCGCAAGTCCGTCGTGCTCTTCTCGCCCGGCTTCCGGCTCTCGAACCCCGACGACACGCGCGGGCGCAGCGACCGCGCGCTCATCGCCGCACGCCACCTCGTCGATCAGGCGAATCGCGCCTCGGTCGTCATCTACACGATCGATCCGCGCGGTCTCGTCTATACGGGTCCGACCGCCGCCGACGACATGAGCGGGATGTCTGGGCAGCAGATCAGCGACGCGATGTCGGAGCGCAGCCAGCAGTTGTTCGAGACGCAGGAGGGCAACCAGTTTCTCTCTGAGCAGACGGGCGGCTTCTCGATCAAGAACTCGAACGACCTACTGCCCGCGAGCCGCATCCTCGAAGACTTGAAGGGCTACTACCTCATCGGCTACCGACCCGAAAGCGAGACCTTCGACCGGCGCTTCCATCGCCTCAACGCCAAACTTGTCAACCACCCGGAGCTGCACGTGCGGATGCGCAAAGGCTTCTACGGCATCTCGAACGAGCAACGCCCCGCCACGCGCCGCACGCGCGAGCAGCAGTTCATCGCCGCGCTCATGTCGCCTCTCGGCGCGGGCGACGTGCGCCTGCGTCTGACCGCGCTCTTTACCAACACGGCGCAGGTCGGCTCGGTCGTCAGTTCCTTCATGCACGTCGAGGCGAGCGACATCAAGTTCGACAAACAGCCCGACGGCTTGTACGAGGCGAAGGTTGACCTGCTCGGCGTGACCTTCACCGACAGCGGTCGCGTCGTCGATCAGCGCGGCATCACGCAGACGCTCAAGCTGCGCGAGGACGTTTACCAGCGCGCCCAGCGCGAAGGGATCGTTTACACGATCAACGTCCCCATTAAGAAGCCCGGCGCGTACCAGTTGCGCGTCGCGCTGCGCGACGACACGACGGACAAGACCGGCTCGGCGAGCCAGTTCATCGAAGTCCCTGATCTGAAAAAGAATCGCCTCGCGCTCTCCGGCATCGTTATAACGGGCGTGAGCGCGGGCACTGCGAAAACGAAAGGCGGAAATGGTGAGGACGCGGCGCAGCAGGCGGCGTCGGGCGCGAAGGAAGGCGAGGTCGAGACGCGCGAGACGCGGTCGTCCGCCGCCGTGCGACGCTTCCGCCAGCGCGAGCAGGTTGATTATGCCTGCGTCATCTTCGACGCGCGCGCAGACAAGGCGACCACGCAGCCG
>JAVXVR010000190.1:0-3707 GCA_032230165.1 Acidobacteriota bacterium
CTCATCGCGGACGATCAGCCCGATGTGCTGGAGGCTTTGCGCCTCTTGCTCAAGCGCGAAGGCTTCCAGATCGAATCCGTCGACTCGCCCGCAGCCGTCTTGGGCGCGCTCAAGTCGGGCGACTTCGATCTACTCTTCATCGATCTCAACTACGCGCAAGATACGACCTCCGGTCTCGAAGGGCTCGATTTGCTAACGCGCGTGCAGCAGGCTGACGCGACGCTTCCCGTCGTCGTCATGACGGCGTGGGGGACAGTGGAGCTGGCGGTCGAGGCGATGCGACGCGGCGCACGCGACTTTGTGCAGAAGCCGTGGGAGAACGCGCGTCTGTTGACGGTCTTGCGCACGCAGATCGAGCTGAGCCGCGCTCTGAGGGAGGGGAAGCGGCTCGAAGCAGAGAACCGTATGCTGCGCGACGGCGCGCCCACGCCCACGCTCGTCGCAGGGTCGGCGGCGATGCAGCCCGTCTTAAAACTCGTCGAGACGGTCGCGCCTGCGGACGCGAACGTTTTGATCACGGGCGAGAACGGGACGGGCAAAGAGGTCGTCGCGCGCACGCTCCACGCTTATTCGTCGCGCGCGTCGAAGCCGATGGTGACGGTCAACGTCGGGGCTCTTTCGGAAGGCACGTTCGAATCGGAGCTGTTCGGTCACGTCAAGGGTGCGTTCACGGACGCGAAGACTGACCGCGTCGGTCGCTTCGAACTGGCTGACGGGGGCACGCTTTTTCTCGACGAGATCGCGAACGTGCCGCTCGCGCAGCAGTCGAAACTTTTGCGCGTCGTCGAGACAGGCGAGTTCGAGCGCGTCGGCTCTTCCCGGACGCGGCGCGTGGACGTGCGGATACTCTCGGCGACGAACGCCGACTTGAAAGAGGAAGTAGCGGCAGGTCGCTTCCGGCAGGACTTGCTCTTCCGTCTAAACACGGTCGAGGTGCGCCTGCCCCCTTTGCGCGAGCGCGGCGAAGACATCGCGCTCCTCGCCCGCCACTTCCTCGCGCAGTACGCGAAGCGCTACCGCAAGCCGGTCACAGGCTTTTCCGACGCCGCCCTACGCGCGCTCGCGTCTTACGAGTTTCCCGGCAACGTGCGCGAGTTGGATCACGCCGTCGAGCGCGCCGTGCTGATGTCGCGTGGCGACACGGTGGAAGTTGCCGATCTCGGACTTACCAACGGGCACACCGCGCCCGACCGCGCGCTCGAAGAGATGAGCCTTGATGAGGTAGAGTGTTTCCTGATCAAGAAGACTCTGGCGCGCTTCGACGGCAACGTGGCACTCGCAGCCGAAGCACTGGGCTTAAGCCGCAGCGCGCTCTACAGGCGGCTCCAGCGCTATGGGCTATGAGGGGCGAAGGCGACAGCGCAAGCCCAGACTAAATTTCGATCAGCGTCTCTTCTGGCTTGCGCTGCTCGCCGGACTGCCCGGCTCCGCCACGGCGCTCATCATGCTCTGGACGGGCGCATACGCGGCGCGCGTGCAGTGGACGCTCACGGTCTTCATCGTCGGGTTTCTCTTGGGGTGCGCAGGCGCGCTGCGTGGTCGCGTCGTGCGCCATTTGCAGACGCTCTCGAATCTGCTGGCGGCGCTCAGAGAGGGCGACTACTCGATCCGCGCGCGGGGCTCCTCGCACGACGACGCGCTCGGCGAAGTGATGACGGAAGTGAACGCGCTCGGCGAGACTTTGCGCGAGCAGCGACTCGGCGCGATGGAGGCGACCGCGCTCGTGCGCACGGTGATGGCTGAGATCGAGGTCGCCATCTTCGCCTTCGACGCGGAGAGCCGCCTGCGCCTCATCAATCGCGCGGGCGAGCGTCTGCTCGCGCAACCGGCGGAGCGTCTGATCGGGCGTGGCGCGGCGGAGCTGAACCTCGCGGACTGTCTCGACGGCGCGAATGGCGAAGAGGCACGCACGCTGCAAAAAACTTTTCCGGGCGGTACGGGTCGCTGGGGCGTGCGCTGCGGCACGTTCCGCGCGCAGGGGCTGCCGCACCAACTGCTTGTCCTCTCCGATCTCACGCGCGAGCTTCGCGAGGAGGAACTCGACGCCTGGCGCAGACTCGTGCGCGTCCTCGGTCACGAGTTGAACAACTCGCTGACGCCGATCAAGTCCATCGCAGGGAGTCTCGAAACATTGCTCTCGCGCGAGCCGCGCCCCACAGACTGGCGCGACGACATGCAGCGCGGTCTCTCGATCATCGGCGCTCGCTCGGAATCCTTGAGCCGCTTCATGCAGGCTTACGCGCGTCTCGCGCGTCTGCCCGCGCCTCGCCATCAACCGGTCGAGGTGGGCGGGCTCGTGCGCCGCGTCGCAGCATTAGAGACGCGACTGAGCGTGCAAGTCTTAGCAGGACCCGAAGTCATAGTTGAGGCGGACGGCGATCAGTTGGAACAACTCCTCATCAACTTGATCCGCAACGCCGTGGACGCCGCGCTTCAGACGGGCGGGAGCGTGAGCGTCGGCTGGTCGAAGGTCAACACACATCTCGATCTCTCGGTCGAAGACGAGGGACCGGGCTTGCCGAACACCTCGAACCTCTTCGTCCCGTTCTTCACGACGAAACCGGGCGGGACGGGCATCGGACTCATCCTCTCGCGCCAGATCGCCGAAGCGCACGGCGGCACACTCAAGCTCGCCAATCGCAGACAGGGCACGGGCTGCGTCGCGCGCCTGCGTCTGCCCATCTCCGCCGCCTGAACAGGCACGTCACTGCTCACGTACCAGTCTCAGAGTGCAACATAAATAGAGGGTCAAGCGGCACCCGAGGCGACAGAGCTCAAAGGCGAGTTGCTGATCACGCTCAACCCAGGTGAACCTCTATGCTTGGCTCGTGGCAGTCATCACGCCGCTGCCTTTAACTATCTGCTATCGGCACGAGAAATGCTTAAGAAGATAGGCGAAGGCTGCTTCCAATGCATCTTTCCATGTGTCGGGAGAGGTAGTGGGGCGATATACACCGGCATAACGCCCGGCTATGTCCCATCTTCCCGCATTCTGCGCCGGGTAAATTCCCCTTGCAGGCGAGATTCCAACTGATGAATCTACAGATAGAGATTTTGATTTAACCTCCGACCTCGTCAGCCTCACGCGGCTTGAGCACAACATTCCCTAAGACATACCACCGTTGAATGTACCCTCTCAGTTTGCTTCAAGATAAAGGGACTAACATGTTAGCTGAAAAATCTAATTTGGAGTTACGGGAGGATCGGGCTTTAGATTACTTCCAAAATATCGTCGAGACGGTGCGCGAGCCGCTCGTCATCCTCGATTCTGACCTGCGCGTGCAGGGAGCAAGCCGCTCCTTCTATCAGACATTCAAAGTCACGAGTGAGGAAACGGAAGGTCGCCTCATCTACGAACTGGGCGACCGGCAATGGGACATCCCCGCCCTGCGAACACTGCTCGAAGAGATTCTCCCCGAGCGCACGCAGTTTGACGGCTTCGAGGTCGTGCACGATTTCCCGCGCGTCGGGCGGCGGGTGATACTGCTCAACGCCCGCCGGATCATCAGTGAAGAGCGCAACGCGACCACCATCCTGCTGGCAATCGAGGACATCACTGAACGCAAGCGGATCGAGGAGAAGCTAAAAGTCTACGCCGCCAAGTTGGAGCGCAGCAACCGCGAGTTGCAGGATTTCGCGCAGGTCGCTTCGCACGACCTTCAGGAGCCGCTGCGAAAGATTCTATCCTTCGGCGACCGGATCAAAAG
>JAVXVR010000524.1:0-6797 GCA_032230165.1 Acidobacteriota bacterium
CACACTCGCGCGGACTCTTCGAGCTGCTCGTCGAAGATCGCACAGGTATGTTCCCGTACCGTTTGCGCGTTCACATGCCGGACGGGAATGTTTCGACGCGTCACGACCCTTACGCATTTCTGCCGACTTTCGGCGCGCTCGACGAGCATCTGTTCAACGAGGGGCGGCATCTGCGCGTCTATGAAAAACTCGGCGCGCATGTGCGCTCAATAGGCGAGGTCGGCGGCGTCGCCTTCGCCGTGTGGGCTCCAAGCGCAGACGGCGTGAGCATCGTCGGGAGCTTCAACTACTGGGACGGGCGGCTTCATCAGATGCGCCGTCTCGGCAACTCCGGCGTGTGGGAGATATTCGTCCCAGAGGTCGAGCCGGGCGCGCTCTACAAGTACGAGATTCACAGGCGCGGCGTCGCGCCGTTTCTCAAAGCCGATCCGTACGCGCAAAGAGCGGAAGTCCCGCCCGCCACTTCGTCAATCGTCTTCGCGTCCGCTTACAAATTCACGGACGACGAATGGATCGCGCGACGCGCGACGCGCGATCACCTGCGCGCGCCGATGTCGATCTACGAGGTTCACTTAGGCTCCTGGCGGCGCATACTCGAAGATGGGAATCGCTCGCTCACATATCGCGAGACCGCGCCCGCGCTCGCAGACTATCTCGACGAGATGAATTTTACGCACGTCGAGTTCATGCCGCTCAAAGGACACCCATACGGCGGCTCCTGGGGCTATCAGGTGGCGAACTACTACGCGCCGACCGCGCGCTACGGCTCGCCCGACGATTTCCGTTACCTCGTCGATTACCTGCACGGTTGCGGCTTCGGCGTCATCATGGATTGGGTTCCCGCGCACTTCCCGAAAGACGCCTGGTCTTTGGGGCGCTTCGACGGCACGGCGCTCTACGAGCACCAAGACCCGCGACGCGGCGAACACCCGGACTGGGGCACCTACATCTTCAACTACGGTCGTAACGAGGTGAAAAATTTTCTCCTCGCCAACGCGCTCTTCTGGATCGGCGAGTTTCATCTCGACGCTCTGCGCGTGGACGCTGTCGCCTCGATGCTCTATCTCGACTACAGCCGCGATGACGGTCGTTGGTTGCCCAACAAGTTCGGTGGTCGCGAAAATTTGGAAGCGATAGATTTGCTGCGCGAGCTGAACGAGACTGTCCACGCTGAACACAGGGGCGCGCTGATGATTGCCGAAGAGTCAACCGCCTTCCCGCGCGTCACACAAACGGCGCGCGACGGTGGCTTGGGCTTCGACTTCAAGTGGAACATGGGCTGGATGCACGACACGCTGCGCTATTTCGAGCGCGATGCGCTTTACCGCAGGTTTCACCTGAACGATCTGACCTTCGGTCTGGTCTATGCTTGGAGCGAAAATTTCATCCTGCCCTTCTCGCATGACGAGGTGGTGCACATGAAAGGCTCGATGCTCAACAAGATGAGCGGGCGCAGCGCCGCCGAGAAGCTCGCCACGCTGCGCGCCCTCTACGCGCACATGTGGGCGCACCCCGGCAAGCAGCTCCTCTTCATGGGCGCAGAGCTGGCGCAGTGGCGCGAGTGGAACGACGATCAGAGTCTCGACTGGCATCTCGTTGACGAGCCCTCGCACGAAGGCGTCCGCCGACTCATCAGTGAGCTGAACCGCATTTACAGAGATGAGCCAGCGCTCTGGGAAGCCGATCAAGAGCCAGCCGGGTTCGAGTGGATCGACTCGAACGACGCGACCGGCAACGTCATCGCCTATCTGCGCCGCTCGCCACAAACGGGCAGGGGACTCATCTGCGTCTGCAACTTCGCGCCCGTCGCGAGAGACTACAGGCTCGCGCTTCCCGCGCCGGGCAGCTACAGCCTTCTATTGAACACGGACGACGCAACATTCGGCGGCGACGGGACATACGACTTCATTTCAGTTAAAGCTGAAGCGCAGCCGCACTTTTCGCGCGCATATTCCGCGCCACTCACCTTGCCGCCGCTCACAACTCTGTGGCTGGAAATTCCGCATGAGGAAAAGAAAGCGAGCGACGACGCGACGCTCCCAGCTTCTTCGCACGGGTTGGATGAGAACTCCGCTTCAACTCCGCCAAATCAAAACCCGACTGAAAAGGAGAACCGCGAATGAAGCGCGTGCACGCGCCGCGCCCAAGCGCCTTCGCGCTCGCGGCGATCATTTCCTGTCTCGCCTTCGCGTCGAGTCTTTCGATCTCTTCGGCGGACGTGAGCGTCAAGCACAGTCCCGCATCCGAAGGTCGCCCCATTACGCCTGCGGGAGAGCTTGTCATGGACTTGACGACGAGACAGCCCGCCGTCGGCGCGCTGCCCGTTGACTTCGTGCGCAGTCCCGACCGCGACGGCAAGGGCGGTCGAGGTCGCTATCTCGTCGCCGTCAACAGCGGCTATGGCATCGAGTTCAACGCCGCGACAAACAAAGCCCAGCAGTCGCTCTCCGTCATAGACACAGA
Organism: Acidobacteriota bacterium; assembly: GCA_032230165.1. Taxonomy (GTDB): domain Bacteria; phylum Acidobacteriota; class Blastocatellia; order Pyrinomonadales; family Pyrinomonadaceae; genus JAIVGV01. The sequence continues at coordinate 2,464 of JAVXVR010000524.1, forward strand.
CGCGCTCCCTGCGCCCGCCGTCGTGCAGAACGTTTACTTCCCGACGCCGCAGAGCGTGAACGTCGGCGTCATCTTCGCGTCGCAGCCGGACGCCGACGGCGCGTTTCGCATGTACGTTTCGGGCGGCGTCGAAAATAAAATCTGGGTCTTCAAATTCACGCCCGGCGCGCGCGCCCCCGTCTCGCCGCCCTCGCCCGGACCCGATACGAAGGTTAAAGCTCCCTTCATCGATCTCACGCCGCTCACCACGTCGCCGCCTTCGCCGCGCGAGAACGATAATCACGCGAACATCTACCCGACCGGGCTTGCTTTGAGCGACGACGGCGAGACGCTCTTCGTCGCCAACGATCTCGACGACAGCCTCGCCGTCGTGAGTCACCTGAGCGACGCGACCCAGACGCTCTTGCGCGTTGATCTGCGAACGCAAGGACAGGCGCGCTCTCTATATCCTTACGCGGTCGCCTACCTTCGGCGCGGCGTCGAAGGGAAGTTAACCTCGAAGGTTTACATTTCTTGCTGGAACGACGAGTCGGTCGCGGTCGTCGATGCTGAGAGCAACAAAGTAATCCGTCACATTGCCGTCGGTCGTCACCCGACGGCGATGATCTTCAACGCCGCGCGCACGCGGCTCTACGTCGCGAACTCGGATGGCGACAGCGTCTCTGTAATCGACACGGATCAGAATCGCGAGATCGAGCGCATCAACATCCGGCTCTCCGAAGCATCTCTCGGCGGGCACAGCCCCGAAAGCCTCGCGCTCTCGGAAGACGGGGCGACCGTTTACGTCGCCAACGCGCACAGCAACGCGCTCGCGGTCGTCAACCTTTCGCCGCGCGCACGTGGGCTTAACGCGCGCGCCGCACAAACGACGGGCGAGAGACGCACCGAGGAGGAAGGAAGGGGAGGCGGAGAGCGAAGTCGCGTGCGAGGCTTCATTCCGACGGGGCAATATCCTTCGGCTGTGGCGGTCGTCGGCTCGACGATCTTCGTCGGCAACGGTAAGGGCACGGGCTTTGAAAATTCTTCGCTCGTTGTGGATAACTCCGGTCGCGTGCCGAACGCGCCTAATGATCGCTTCCCCGTAGGGACGGGGCACGCGATGAAGTCGGGCGGCGAGTATAGCGTCGCCATTGTCTCCGGCAACTTCAGCGCGATTCGCGCGCCCGACGCGTTGACGCTCGCCGCCTACACGCGACAAGTGATGCGCAACGACGGTCTGCTCGACGCGCCGCGCACGCGACTCTTCCGCGCCGCGCGCTCACCCGTCCGCCACGTCATCTACGTCATTAAAGAGAACCGCACTTATGATCAACTCTTTGGAGACATCGCGCGCGCGGGCGACGGGATGCGCGCCGACGGCGATTCGTCTCTCGCCATCTTCGGCGCAAGTGAGGCAGCGCGCAGCCCCGCTAACAAGCCGCAGAACATCACGCCCAACCAGCGCGCGCTCGCCCTGCGCTTCGGCTTGCTCGACCGCTTCTTCGTCAACGCGGAGGCGAGCGCGGACGGTCACAACTGGTCAACCGCCGCCATCTCGACCGACTATGTTGACAAAGCCTTTCGCTGGAACTACGCGACGCGCGGTCGTCCTTACGACTTCGAGGGCTTCAACCGACTCCCCGACTTGCGCCCCGATAAAGATTCGAAGTTGTCGCCTGTTCTCCCGCCCCCCGTCAGCTCGGAAGACCTCGCGAACTTCATACGCCGCTTCATCCCCTACCTGCACGGCGGGCGCGACGTAGCCGAGCCCGAATCGCTCTACCTGTGGGACGCCGCCGCGCGCGCAGGTCTCTCGTATCGCAACTATGGCGAGTTCATCGGCACGGAGTCCGAAGGCTTCGTCCGCGCCGTCAACATCAACAAGCGTCGCAAGTACCCTGACACTTCACCCAACGCCTTCGCCGTCCCAACCAAGCGCTCGCTCGAAGGGCATCACAGCACGACGTTCCGCAACTTCGACACCGTGACGCCCGACGCGATGACGACCGACTCCTATCGCGCCGCGAAAGAGGGCGGCGATCCGCTCGTCAGCACGTGGAATGCCGCCGCGCGTTTTCGCGGCACGTCGCGCGTGGGCGAGTGGCTGAAGGAGTTTCGCGGCTATGTTGAAGACTTGCGGGCAGGGCGCGGCGATCATTTACCGAACCTCTCGATTGTGCGCCTGCCTTCTGATCACACGGAGGCTCTGACCGTCGATTTTCCGACACCGCAGTTCTACGTCGCCGACAACGACTACGCCGTCGGACTCATCGTGGAAGCAATCTCCGAGAGTCCTTACTGGCGCGACACAGCCGTCCTTATCGTTGAAGACGATGCACAGGACGGACCCGATCACGTTGACGCGCATCGCTCGCCCGCGCTCGTCATCAGCGCGTACAACCGACCCGGCGCGCTCGTCCACAGCTTCCACACCACGGTCAGCCTCATCCGCACCATCGAGCTGCTGTTGGGGCTTGCGCCGATGAATCAGCTCGACGCGACCGCTGCGCCGATAGACATCTTTCAAGATCGCGCCGATCTCCGTCCCTTCAAGGCGATGCTCCCCGATGTTGCGCTCGACAATCTCATCAACCCGAAGCCGCGTGACGAAGCGGCGCGCTACTGGACAGAGCGCACCGCCGAACAGAATCTGGAGCAAGCCGATCAAGGTGATGCACGCATTCTGAATCAAGCGATCTGGTTCAGCGTGCGCGGCGGCGCGTGCCCGCTCCCCGCGACGGCGCGTCTCCCCGTCATCGACTCGTTGCTCGTGCCGTCGGTTCAGAGCGAAGCCCTTGAGCGTCGTCAGATAGCCGTCAAGAAAAGATGAGTGGTGTGCGCAGGCGGCGTGTTTGATGAAGAGGTGTAAATTTCTCAAGGATCGAGATCGTCTATCTGTAATCCGACCGGATTCGCGCCCGCGCCTTTAACATGATCTATGACGCGCGCCACCTCGCCGTAGCGAATCCCGCGCGGGGCTTTGATGAAGACGGTCTTCTCAATGCGCCCTGAGGGCGGGAAGGAACTGAGATCGATCACTTGCCGCCGCAACGTCTTCGCCTCTTCACGCGCGCGCATCGTCCGGTAAAGCTCTTCAACGAGTTTCGCAGGATCGGCGGTCGTGCCGAGATTTGCGATGCCGTTAAGCTTGAGTCTCAAATCGCGGTCAATACTTACGACCAGCATGAGCGGGTCGGGCGGCACTTCGGGGCGGTTCGGCGCGGGCTTTTCAGGTACGAGCGCTTTGAACCTCGCGGCTTTGAGCGGCGCGATGACCATGAAGATGATGAGCAGGACGAGCAGCACATCTATAAGCGGCGTGACGTTGATGTGAGGCGTCGCCTTCGCGGAAGAATTTGCGGAATCGGGATTCATGGTCGTCTCCGTTAAGTGAATTTCGCTCCCGCCACGAGTCTGCGGGTCGCCGCGCGCGTCGGCTCGGTCAAAGGCTTAGACAAGAGGCACGATAAAAAGTTCCACGCGTGCAACCTCGGCTTATCGTGCCCGATTCATAACTTGAATAAATAGCCGCTCTAACCTGAGAGCAGCGACGGAGCGTGGCAATTTGGCAGACGCTTGCTACAATGTCTGGTCTCTTCTGCACTGGTAGATTCTCTGTCGGAGGAATGATGCGAAAGTTTGCCCTTGCCATCCTATGCTCTCTCTTCATCTGCGCGACACAGACGGCGCGGGCTCAACGCAGCGCGCCTGCCCGTCCCGCCGCCACGCCGCCGGCACGGACGCAGCCCGCAAAACCCGCGCCTACACCGCAGACGCCTGTCGTCGCGCCCGCCGCGAAGGCGGACGACTGCGGGTGCGAGACCGAGACGCCGCCCGATGTGTTGGCTATCGTCAACGGCGTGCGCGTCACCTCGAAGGAGATCGAAGAGCCGATCAAAGACAAGGTTCAGCAACTCCAGCAGTCGGTCGCGGACGCGCGCAAGCGCGAACTGGATTTACAGATCAATAGCGTCTTGCTCGAAGCGGAAGCGAGGAAGCGCGGCAAGACCAGCACCAAGCTCCTGGAGGAAGAGGTCATTAACAAAACGCCGGAGCCGACCGAAGCCGAGGCACGAGCCTTCTACGATCAGAACAAGGCGCGGATCGGCGCAGAGTGGAGCGCAGACCTGAAGGATCAGATCACTCAGTACCTGCGCTCTCAACATCAGGACGAGCACGCGAAGCAGTTCGCCGATCAACTCCGCGCCGCCGCGCAGGTGAAGCTGAACGTGTCGGCAGCGACAGCGCCTGCGACGGAAGCCGAACGCGCGCGCATCTTCGCCACCGTTAACGGCTCGACCATCACTTCGGCGATGGTCGAGGACACGCTCAAGCCGCTCATCGCCAACACCCAA